>NZ_JBHJVQ010000001.1:798772-905613 GCF_042263835.1 Streptomyces sp. NPDC056128
AGGGCCACCACCTAGATCTTATCAGGAAAGTTGGGCGCCTCCTTCATTTTTTTATATCTGTCTGTCTTGTGCGTGTGGCCGCCATGGTCAGATTCTTTCTTCGGCTGCGCGTTCCCGTCTATCGTCTGGTCCAGCGCGGCCAGCAGCATCCCGAGCATGATCGTGACGAAGACGACGTTACGGCGCCGCCGGTCCAGCACGGGCGGCTGGGCGGCGGCGGTCCGCGGCGCTTCCTCGGCGACTGTCACGAGGTCACGATCACACCCGTGCAGCGGCCACGCATGCGGGGACGGTCCGCCCGGGTGCGCCGGAACCTAGGCTCTGGGGCGCCGCCGCAACAGGTACGTGTCCATGATCCAGCCCTTGCGCTCCCGCGCCTCCGCGCGCAGCCGCTCGATGCGCGGCCCGGCCTCGGCGATCGGACCCGAGTCGAGGATCTCGTCCGGGGTGCCCAGGTAGGCACCCCAGTAGATGTCCAGGTCCTGGTCCGCGTACCGCCGGAAGGTCTGGTGGGCGTCCAGCATCACCACGACGTCGTCGACGCCCTCGGGGAAGCCCTCCGCGAGCCGCCGCCCGGTGGTGATCTGCACCGGCCGCGCCACCCGGTTCAGCCCCGTCCGGTGCCGGGCGGCCAGCGACGAGACGCTGCTGATGCCGGGCACCACGTCGTACTCGAACGCCACGCTGCCGCGCCCCAGGACCTCCTCCAGGATGCCCAGCGTGCTGTCGTACAGCGACGGGTCGCCCCACACCAGGAACGCGCCGCTCTCGTCCTCGCCCAGCTCCTCGGCGATCAGCCGTTCGTAGATGCCGGCGCGGGCCAGGCGCCAGTCCTCGACGGCGGGGGAGTACGCCGCGCCCTCCGCGCTCCGGTCCCGCTCCGGGTCACGGGCCTCGACGACCCGGTACGTGCCCTCCGGTACGTGCGTCTCCAGCATGTCCCGGCGCAGCCGCACCAGGTCGTCCTTCACCTCGCCCTTGCCCAGGACGAAGAACACGTCCGTGCTCCGCAGCGCCCTGACCGCCTGCAGGGTCAGCTGGTCGGGGTCGCCCGCACCGATACCGATCACATGAATCTTCCGCACCCCACGAGTCTGCCGTACGCCACCGACAGCACCCGGACCGGGCCGCCCGGCCGGCAGGTGCGGGTCAGCCCCGGAGCCGCGGCGCCCGCGCCCCCGCGTCCACGGACGCGCCGTCCTCCACGTCCCCCGCCAGCTCCCCGGCCCACCCGGCGACCGAGCCGAGGTCCATCCCGTACGGCCGTTCCCGTCCGGCGTCCGACGCCGCCCACTCCGTCACGGCGCCCACCCCGCGCCGCAGCAGCCTGGCCCCGCCGGTGCCGTTGCCGCGGGCCGCGTGCGTGAGCCCCACCGCCAGCTGGGCCATCCCGCGCCACAGCTGCCGCTCCTCCTCGGGGCCCGACTTCCAGGCGTCCTCGAAGACCTCGTGCGCGTGGAACGGCTTCCCCTCGTCAAGCAGCCGCTGCGCCTCGGCGACCGTCTCGTCCGGCGCCCGGACGACGCCCTCCGGCTGACGGGCGACGCCGTCCGCGCCGTACGGCAGCGGGCGCCCCAGCCCGTCGCGCGGCCGGGCGTTGCGCGCCCGCCCCTCGTCGTCCCGGTCGCGGGCGTCGGCCGGGCGGTCCGATGCTGTCCTGTCCATACGGCCGATTGTCCCCCGACCGTCCCGCTTAGGCGTGGCCCGGTGGGTGCGGTAAGGTGCTGTCGCGTGATCGCGCGGTCGCACCGCGCGTGGGCACACCGGGACGTGGCGCAGCTTGGTAGCGCACTTGACTGGGGGTCAAGGGGTCGCAGGTTCAAATCCTGTCGTCCCGACGGTGACCGAAGAAGGACCTCCGCGGGCGTGAGCCCGCGGAGGTCCTTCTCACATGTCCGGCCGCCACAGCCGCGGGCCCGCCCGGTCAGACCTGGTAGCGCTCCGCCGCGAACAGGTCCAGGTGCTCCTTCACCCACGCCGACGTCCGGCGCAGCCCGTCCGCCAGGCCCACCTGCGGCTCCCAGCCCGCCCACCGGCGGGCGCGGGAGTTGTCGGACAGGAGGCGCTGGACCTCGCTGCCGCTCGGGCGCAGCCGGGCGGGGTCCACGACGATCTCCGCGTCGGTGCCCGCGGCGACGGTGAGGGCCTGCGCCAGGTCGCCGATGGATATCTCCCGGCCCGAGCCGAGGTTGACCACCTGCCCGAGGGCCCGGTCGCAGTCGGCCATCGCCATGAACCCCCGCGCCGTGTCGGTGACGTAGGTGAAGTCCCGGGTCGGCGTGAGCGAGCCGAGCCTGATCGTGCGGGCCCCGGAGTGCAGTTGGGCGAGGATCGCCGGGATCACCGCGCGGGCGGACTGCCGGGGGCCGTAGGTGTTGAAGGGGCGCACCACGGTGACCGGCAGTTCGAAGGCGTGCCAGTGGGACAGCGCCATCATGTCCGCGCCGATCTTGGACGCGGAGTACGGCGACTGCGGCTGCAGCGGGTGGCTCTCGCTGATCGGCGCCGTGCGGGCGGTGCCGTACACCTCGCTGGTGGAGGTGTGCACCAGGCGGCGCACCTGGTGGCGCCGGCAGGCCTCGGCGATGTTCTCGGTGCCGACGACGTTCGTCTGGACGTAGGCGCCGGGCGAGTCGTAGCTGTACGGGATGCCGATCAGCGCGGCGAGGTGGAAGACCGTGTCGCAGCCGTCGACGGCGTCCATCACGCGGCCGGCGTCGCGGACGTCGCCGGTGACCGTCGTGACCAGCGGGTGGCCGAGGAGGTGGGCGAGGTGGCCCTTCTCGGCGTACGGCTTGTAGTGCGTGAACGCCCGGACCCGGGCGCCCCGGGCGATGAGCAGGTCGACCAGGGCCGAGCCGATGAAACCCTCGGCTCCGGTGACCAGGACCTCGCGGCCGGTCCAGTCGGGGGTGTGGTTCATGGGGTGCGCTCCAAGGGGTCGAAGGTCGGCAGGGGGTGGCCGGCGAGGCGCAGTACCTCGGCGGCGAGCAGGTCGGCGGCGTACGCGTGCGGGCCGGGGTCGGCGGCCGACTCCATCGCCGCGAGCCGGGCAGGATCGGTCAGCAGCGGTTCGATCAGTTCGGCCAGCCGCGCCGCCGAGGTCTCGGCGTCGGACAGCAGCAGGCCGGCCCCGGCGTCGGTCAGCACGCGCGCGTTGTGGGTCTGGTGGTCGCCGGGCGCGTGCGGGTAGGGCACGAGCACCGCGGGCACTCCGGTGCTGGCGAGTTCGGCGACCGTCGCCGAACCGGCCCGGCAGACCACCAGGTCGGCGGCGGCGTACACCTGGTCCATGTGGTCCAGGTACGGCACCACGCGGGCCACCTGGCTGCCCGCGAGCCGGAACCGGGCCTCCTCCAGGGCGTCCGGCCCCGTCTTGATCAGCAGGTGTACGTCGGTGCGCCGACGCCAGCGCCGGGCCAGTTCCGTCGCGGCTTCGGTGAGCCGCGCGGCGCCCAGGCTGCCGCCGTTGAAGACGACGAGCCGGGCCCCGTCCGGCACCCCCAGCGCCCTCCGTGCCTCGGGGCGCCGGGCGTCGCGGTCCAGTCCGGCGAGGGCCGCCGCGATGGGCATGCCGACGACGCGGGCGTTCTCGCCGCCGGCCAGGCCCGAGCGGGAGCGGTCGAAGGCGACCGTGACGTGCGGGGTGAGCCGGGCGGCGAAGCGGTTGGCGCGGCCCGGCACGGCGTTGGACTCGTGGATCAGGCTCGGCAGGCCCGACCAGCGGGCCCCGAGGATCACCGGGGCGCTCGGATAGCCGCCCATGCCGACCGCCACCTGGGCCCCCTGCTCGCGCAGCACGGTCCGGCACTGCCCGGCCGACCGCACCAGCGCCGAGGGCAGCAGGTAGCGCCGGGCGCCGAGGCTCGGGTCGAAGGGGATCATGTCGACGGTGTGCAGCCGGTACCCGGCCTGCGGGATGAGCCGGGTCTCCAGGCCCCGGGTGGTGCCGACGAAGGAGATCTCCGCGGCCGGTACGACGCGGCGCAGCGCGTCGGCGAGGGCGAGACCGGGGTAGATGTGCCCACCGGTACCGCCCGCGCCGATCACCACGGACAGCCGGGGCGGGGGACTGTGATGTCCGGCGGGCGGCACGTGGGCCGGGCCGGAGGACGAGGATCCGAACATGGCCGCCACGGTCACAAGCCGGCCTAAGAAGGTTTTAAGACGCTCCTTTGGCAGGCTGGGCGCGTGCTGAGAAGAATTCTGGTGGTCGACGACGAGCCCGAGGTGCGGGCCGCCGTCGAGGACGGCCTCACCGTCGAGGGCTACGCGGTCAGGGGCGCCGCCGACGGCCTCGCGGCCCTCTCCGAGGTCGCCGCCTGGCAGCCGGACGCCGTGGTCGTCGACGTGATGATGCCGGTCCTTGACGGCCTGGCGTTCTGCCGCCGCCTGCGCGGCGTCGGCGACCGGACCCCCGTGCTCGTGCTGACCGCGCTGGACTCGGTGAGCGAACGCGTCGACGGGCTGGACGCCGGCGCCGACGACTACCTGGTCAAGCCGTTCGCGCTGGACGAGCTGACCGCCCGGGTGCGGGCCCTGCTGCGCCGGGCGGACACCGGCGCCCAGGAGCCGGGCGACCTCCTGTCGTACGCCGACCTGGTGGTGGACCCGGAGACCCGGACCGGACGGCGCGGCGAGCGGGCCATCGAGTTCAGCCGGACCGAGTTCGCGCTGCTGGAGCAGCTGCTGCTCCACCCCGGACAGGTCCTCACCCGGGAGACCCTCTTCGAACGGGTCTGGGGACACGACTTCGGTCCCGGCTCCAACTCGCTCGCCGTCTACGTCGGTTACCTGCGCCGCAAGCTGGAGGCGGAGGGCGAGCCGCGTCTCGTGCACACCGTGCACGGTGTCGGCTACCGCCTGGGCGCGGCGTGAACCGGCCGTGGCGCCTCGTGCCGCGCCCGCGCCGACTGCGGTCCCGGCTGGCGCTGGCGGCCTCGGCGGCCGTCGTCCTCGTCACCGTCGGCGTGTGCACGGCCGCGTTCTTCGTCCTGCGCTACAAGCTCTACCAGCAGGTCGACCAGAACCTCGCCCAGTCGGCCACCCTCGTCGCCCAGCAGAGCCGGGAGGACGGGCCGACCGTGCACCGCGGCGAGTGCCGCTTCCTGGGCGCCCCCGCCTGCGCCCAGACGGTGCCGCCCGACCCGGCCGACGACCCGGCCGAGCCGTACGTCCTGCCCGTGTCCCCGGCCGTCCGCGAGGTCGCGGCGGGCCACCGGGCGCCCTACTACCGGAACATCACGGTCGACGGGCACCCCGCGCGCATGCTGACCACCACGTTCGGCGACGGCACCGCCGTCCAGGTCGCGCTCCGTTCCGACGTCGCCGAGCGCGGCGTGCACCAGGCCGCGTGGCTGCTGAGCGGCATCGGCGCGGCGGGCGTGGTCGTCGCCGGACTGCTCGGCTACGCCGTCTCCCGCACCGGCCTCGCCCCCGTCACCCGGCTCACGGCGACGGCGGAGCGGGTCGCCGCCACCCGCGACCCGCGCCACCGCATCGACCTGCCCGCCGGTCCGGGGTCCGGCCGCCACCGGGACGACGAGATCACCCGGCTCGCGACGACCTTCAACACGATGCTCGACGAGCTGGAGCGGTCGGTGACGGCGCAGCGCCGGCTGATCGCCGACGCGTCGCACGAGCTGCGCACCCCGCTGACCGCGCTGCGCACCAACGCCGAACTCCTCACCCGCGCCGACCGCCTGCCCGCCGACCGGCGCGAGCGGGCGGCCGGTGCCCTGGTCCGGCAGCTGGAGGACGTCACCACCCTGGTGAACGACCTCATCGAGCTGGCCCGGGACGAGGAACCGCAGCCGCTCCTCGAACAGATCGACCTCGCCGCGCTCACCCGGCACACCCTGATCCGCGCCCGCGAACGCTGGCCCGGCATCATCTTCACCCTGGACGTCACCGACCGCGCGGCCGGCCTGCTGCGCCCCGGCATCCCGGCCCGGCTGGACCGGCTGCTCGGCAACCTGCTGGACAACGCGGCCAAGTTCAGCCCGCCCGGCGGCACGGTCGAGGTCGTCCTGACCGAGCGGGAGCTGACCGTGCGCGATCACGGCCCCGGCATCGCCGACCAGGACCTGCCGCACATCTTCGACCGCTTCTACCGGGCACCCTCCGCCCGCGCGCTGCCCGGTTCGGGCCTCGGACTGGCCATGGCCCGCCAGATCGCCCGCACCCACGGCGCCGAACTCACCGCCGAGCGGGCACCCGGCGCGGGGGCACTGTTCCGGCTCACCTTCTGAACCGGCCCGGTGACCCGCGTCAGGTCCTGACCAGCAGCTGGAAGTCGAACGCGTACCGGGACGCGCGGTAGATGTGCGTCCCGTACTCGACCGGGCGCCCGGTGTCGTCGTACGCGGTGCGCTGCATGGTCAGCAGCGCGGCGCCCTCCCGTTCGTCGAGGCGCTCGGCCTCCTCGCCCGTGGCGATGCGGGCGCCGACGGTCTGGCGGGCGCTGTGCAGGGTGATCCCGGAGGCGCGCATCAGCCGGTACAGGCCGGTCGACTCCAGCCGTGTGTCGTCGAGTTCCAGCAGTCCCGCCGGAAGGTAGTTGCACAGCAGCGCCACCGGCTGGCCGTGGGTGAGGCGCAGTCGCTCCAGGACGGTGACCTCGTCGCCCTCCGCGACGCCGAGCGCCGCCGCCGCTTCGGCGGGGGCCGGGACGCCCTCGTGGCGCACCACCAGGGTGCCGGGACCCTGCCCGGCCGCCTCCAGGTCGTCGTACAGGCTGCTCAGCTCCAGCGGGCGCTTGACCTGGCTGTGCACCACCTGGGTGCCGACGCCGCGCCGCCGGACCAGCAGGCCCTTGTCCACCAGGGACTGGATGGCCTGGCGGACGGTCGGCCGGGACAGTCCGAGGCGGACGGAGAGATCGACCTCGTTGCCCAGCAGGTTCCCCGGCGCGAGGACGCCGTGCTCTATCGCCCCCTCCAGCTGCTGGGCCAGCTGGTAGTAGAGCGGCACGGGACTGCTCCGGTCGAGGGCGAAGTCCAGGGTGCTCAGCGCGGGGGCGGTCACGGCACGTGCCCGGTCGCCGGTCTTCGCCATGGACGTACCTCCGTTGCGTAGGTGACGGGGTGTCAGAGGTGGTGGCGGCGGTCGGCGACCGCGTGCTCGTACCGCGCGCGGGCGTCGGTGACGGCCTCGCGGGCGGACACCTCGGCCACCGGCACGTCCCACCAGGCCTCGGCCGGGAGGGCGTCGCGGGCGGCGGCGGTCTCGACGTAGACGCAGGTCGGGCGGGTCGCCGCGCGTGCCGTCGTCAGCGCCTCGCGCAGCTCCCGCACGGTCTTGGCGCGCAGCACGTCCATGCCGAGGCTGGCCGCGTTGGCGGCGAGGTCGACGGGGAGCGGGGCGCCGGTGAAGGTGCCGTCGGCGGCGCGGTGGCGGTAGTCGGTGCCGAACCGCTCGGCGCCGACCGACTCGGACAGGCCGCCGATCGAGGCGTAGCCGTGGTTCTGCACCAGGACCAGCTTGACCGGCAGGTTCTCCTGCACGGCGGTGACGATCTCGGTCGGGTTCATCAGGTAGGTGCCGTCGCCCACCAGGGCCCACACGGCCGTGCCGGGCGCGGCCTGCTGGACGCCGAGCGCGGCCGGGATCTCGTAGCCCATGCAGGAGTAGCCGTACTCCAGGTGGTACTGGCGCGGCGAGCGGGACCGCCACAGCTTGTGCAGGTCGCCGGGGAGCGAACCGGCCGCGTTGATCACCACGTCGTCGTCGCCGACCACCGCGTCCAGCGCGCCCAGCACCTGCGTCTGGGTCGGCACGGCGCTGTCGTCGTCGGCCTGGAAGGCGCCCCGCACCTTCTCCTCCCAGCGGGTCCGGCCGGCCCGGTACTCGTCCTCGTACGACGACGGCACCCGGTGGCCGGACAGCGCCTCGGTCAGCGCCGTGAGCCCGGCCCGCGCGTCGCAGACCAGGGTGCGGGCGGCGAGCTTGTGGGCGTCGAAGGCGGTGATGTTGAGGTTCAGGAAGCGGACGTCCGGGTCCTGGAAGAGGGTGCCGGAGGCCGTGGTGAAGTCCGAGTAGCGGGTGCCGACGCCGATCACCAGGTCGGCGGTGCGGGCCAGGTCGTCGGCGACGGCGGTGCCGGTGTGGCCGATGCCGCCGAGGTCGGCCGGATGGTCGTGGCGCAGGGCGCCCTTGCCGGCCTGGGTGGAGGCGACGGGGATGCCGGTGGTGTCGACCAGCGCCCTCAGCGCCGCCTCGGCCTCGCTGTGGTGGACGCCGCCGCCCGCGACGATCAGCGGGCGCCGGGCGGCGCGGAGCGCCTGGACGGCCTCGGTCAGCTCCTCGGGGTCGGGGGCGGGCCGCCGTACCCGCCAGACGCGGTCGGCGAAGAACTCCTCCGGCCAGTCGAACGCCTCCGCCTGCACGTCCTGCGGCAGCGCGAGGGTGACCGCGCCGGTCTCGGCCGGGTCGGCGAGCACGCGCATCGCCCGGAGCGCGGAGGCGAGCAGCGCCTCGGGGCGGCTGATCCGGTCGAAGTACCGGGAGACGGGACGCAGGGCGTCGTTGACCGACACGTCGGCCTCGACCGGGTGCTCCAGCTGCTGGAGCAGCGGGCCGGCGGCGTGCGAGGCGAAGTAGTCGCCGGGCAGGAGCAGGACCGGCAGGCGGTTGACGGTCGCCAGGGCCGCGCCGGTGACCAGGTTGGTGGCGCCGGGGCCGATGGACGTCGTCACCGCCTGTGCGGAGAGGCGGTTGAGCTGCCGGGCGTACCCGACGGCGGCGTGCACCATGGCCTGTTCGTTGCGCCCCTGGTGGAAGGGCATGACGGGGGGTGTCTCCCCACCAGGCACAGTGCCGTACTCGACGAGGGCCTGGCCGACGCCCGCCACGTTGCCGTGGCCGAAGATGCCCCAGGTCCCGGCGATCAGGCGGTGCCGTACGCCGTCGCGTTCGGTGTACTGGGCGGCCAGGAAGCGCACCAGGGCCTGGGCGGTGGTCAGTCGGCGGGTGCCGGTGGCGCTCATGCGGACCTCTCCGGTGCGGTGTAGAGGGGGAGTCGGGGGTCGACGGCCTGGTCCGGCCAGGTGTCGCGGATCCAGGCGTGCTCGGGGTGGTCGCAGATCAGCCAGGCGCGTTCGGCCTCCGGGCCCGCCATGACGTTGAGGTAGTACATGTGGTGGCCGGGGACGGCCATCGACGGTCCGTGCCAGCCGTCGGGGATGAGGACCACGTCGCCGTTTCGCACCTCGGCCAGCACGTCCGTGCCCTTGCCCTGCCCGGACGGGGAGACCCGCTGGTAGCCGAGGCCGGGGGTGCCGTCGTGGTCGGCGAACTCGAAGTAGTAGATCTCCTCCAGCACCGACTCCTCGCCGGGCCGGTGCTCGTCGTGCTTGTGCGGCGGGAAGGACGACCAGTTGCCGCCCGGGGTGAGCACCTCGACCGCGATCAGCTTGTCGCACTCGAAACCCTGTTCATCCGCGCCTCCGGCGCGGGCGGCCGCACCGAAGTTGTTGACCTGCCGCGAGCAGTTACCGGTGCCGCGCAGCTCCACCGGCACCGAGGACGCCGGTCCGTACCGGGCGGGTAGGCGGCGGGTGCAGCGGGCGCCGGTGAGGGCGAAGCGGCCGCCGCCGGTCGAGGTCACGGTCGTCCGCGCGTCGCGGGGGACGTACGCGAAGTCGCTGACGCCGCCGAACACGCTGTCGCGGCCGGTGAGTTCGAAGGTGTCCTGGCCGAAGTCGTCGGCGGTGGCGACGGTGCAGCCGCCGTTCAGCGGCAGGACGATCCACTCGCTCTCGCCGCTGTCGAAGGTGTGACTGCCGCCGGGCGGCAGGTTCAGGACCCGCAGGCCGGCGTAGCCCCAGCCGGCGCTCTCGGGCGTCACGTCCACGGCGTACGGGCCGTCCGCCGCCGCCTTGCCCGCTGGAAGGTGATACGTCATCGCCTACTCCTCCGCCTCTCCTCGGTCACAGCAGTCCGACGGCCGTGTCCACCGCCTGTTCGACGCTGCCCTCGGCCGGGTAGAGCAGCGAGCGGCCGACGACCATGCCCTGCACGGTGGGCAGCCTGAGCGCCTTGCGCCAGCGCTCGTAGGCGGCGCTCTGGTCGGCCGGTGAGCCGCCTATGTCGCCGCCGAGCAGTACGGCTGGCAGCGTGGAGGTCTCCAGGACCTCACCCATGTCCTCCGGGTCGTCGGTGACGGGCAGTTTCAGCCAGGTGTAGGCCGAGGTGCCGCCGAGGCCGGCGGCGATGGCGACGGAGCGGGTGACGGCCTCGGCGGACAGGTCGTTGCGGACCCGGCCGTCGACCCGCCGGGAGATGAACGGTTCCACGAACAGCGGCAGTCCGCGCTCCGCCATGGCGTCCACGGCGCGGGCGGCGGCCTCCATCGTGGCCAGCGAGCCCGGATCGTCGTAGTCGATGCGCAGCAGCAGCTTCCCCGCGTCGAACCGCAGCCGGGCGATGTCCTCGGCGCGGTGACCGGTGAAGCGGTCGTCCATCTCGAAGGCGGCGCCCGCGAGGCCCCCGCGGTTCATCGACCCCATGACGACCTTGTTCTCCAGCACCCCGAGCAGCAGCAGGTCGTCCAGCACGTCGGCGGTGGCGAGCACGCCGTCGACGCCCGGCCGGGACAGCGCGGTGCACAGGCGCTCCAGCAGGTCGGCCCGGTTGGCCATGGCGAGCCGGCGGTCGCCGACGCCGAGCGAGCCGCGGGCCGGATGGTCGGCCGCCACGATCATCAGCCGGCCGGAGTCGCCGATCAGCGGCCGGCGGGTACGGCGGGCCGCGGCCTCGGCGACCGCCTCCGGGCGCCGGGCTCTGACCGCGGTGAGGTCGGGGATGCTGAGGGACAAGACGAAGCTCCGTTCAGGGAGTGGCTCGCGCGAGGAGGTCGTCGACCTCGGCCCCGGTGGGCATCGCGGAGGAGCAGGCGAGTCGGGAGGCGACGAGGGCGCCGGCCGCGTTGGCGTACCGCATGATCCGCTCCAGCTCCCAGCCGGAGAGCAGACCGTGGCAGAGGGAGCCGCCGAACGCGTCGCCCGCGCCGAGGCCGTTGACCACCTCGACCGGCACCGGCTCCACCTCGGCGCTGCGGCCGTCGCGGTGCACGGCCAGGACGCCCTTCGGCCCCTGCTTGACGACGGCCAGCTCCACACCGGCCGCCAGCAGCGCCTCGGCGCAGGCCCGCGGCTCGCGGACGCCGGTGGCGATCTCGCACTCGTCCAGGTTGCCGACCGCGACGGTCGCGTGCCGCAGCGCCTCGGCGTAGTACGGGCGGGCCTGGTCGGGGTCGGCCCAGAACATCGGCCGCCAGTCGAGGTCGAAGACGGTGGTGCCGGACTTGGCGCGGTGGGCGAGCGCGGCCAGGGTCGCCGCGCGGCTCGGCTCCTCGCTCAGCCCCGTCCCGGTGATCCAGAAGATGCGGGCGGCGCGGATCGCGTCCAGGTCCAGCTCCTCCGGGTGGATCTCCAGGTCGGGGGCCTTGGGGCGGCGGTAGAAGTACAGGGGGAAGTCGTCCGGCGGGAAGATCTCGCAGAAGGTCACGGGGGTCGGGTAGGCGGCCACCGGTGTGACCCAGCGGTCGTCGACGCCGAACTCCTGGAGCGCCCGGTGCAGGTAGCCGCCGAACGGGTCGTCCCCGGTCCGGGTGATGACGGCCGTTGCGCGGCCGAGGCGGGCGGCGGCGACCGCCACGTTGGAGGCCGAACCGCCGAGAAACTTGCCGAAGGTCTCAACCTCCGCCAGGGGTACGCCCGTCTGCAAGGGATAGAGATCGACCCCGATGCGGCCCATCGTGATCAGATCGAAACGCGGGACTGACTCGGCCATGTGCGACGCTCCTCGGGCTGGGCGGGGGCCTGCCGCCTCCCAGGTGTATGACTCCTGGACGACGCTGTCAATAGTTTGTACTTACATTCGGACCTGTGAGTGAAATGATGTCTTGACAAAGTATTGACAGCGGGCGCCCCAAGGACTTGTATCCGGTCCCAGCGCAACAGCCGTTCTTCTCTGGTCTGGCACACGGCTTCCCGTCGCACAGTCGCACAGTGAGGTGCAGGAAAGATGGACCGCTCTTCGCACGCCCGCTCCCGCAGATTCGCCCCTGCCGTGGCCCTCGCCGCCGCCGCGGCCCTGACCCTCGCCGGCTGTTCCAGCAGCTCGGGCGGGAAGAAGGCCGACAAGGAGGGAGAGTCGGGCGCCTCCGCGGGCAAGGCGAACACCCCCCGTATGACCGTCGCCCTGGTGACCCATCAGGCGCCCGGCGACACCTTCTGGGACATCGTCCGCAAGGGCGCCGAGGCCGCGGCCGCCAAGGACAACGTCAAGCTCGTCTACTCCGCCGACCCGAACGCGGGCAACCAGGCCAACCTGGTGCAGAACGCGATCGACCAGAAGGTCGACGGCATCGCCGTCACCCTCGCCAAGCCGGACGCCCTGAAGAGCGTCCTCGGCAAGGCGGAGAAGGCCGGCATACCCGTCGTCGGGCTCAACTCCGGTCTCGCGGACTGGAAGAAGCTCGGCCTGATGGAGTTCTTCGGCCAGGACGAGAGCGTGGCCGGCGAGGCGCTCGGCAAGCGGCTCAACGAGGACGGCGCGAAGAACGCCGTCTGTGTGATCCACGAGCAGGGCAACGTCGGCCTGACCCAGCGCTGCGAGGGCGTGAAGAAGACCTTCGAGGGGTCGATCGAGAACCTCTACGTCAACGGCACCGACATGCCCTCGGTGAAGTCGACCGTCACCGCCAAGCTCAAGCAGGACGGCGACATCGACCACCTCGTCACGCTCGGCGCCCCCTTCGCCATGACGGCCGTGCAGGCCGTGGACGAGTCCGGCAGCGAGGCCAAGGTCGCCACCTTCGACCTCAACAAGCAGCTGACCGGCGCCATCGAGAAGGGCGACATCGAGTTCGCCGTCGACCAGCAGCCCTACCTCCAGGGCTACCTGGCCGTCGACGGACTGTGGCTCTACAAGAACAACGGCAACTACAGCGGCGGCGGTGAGCAGCCGGTGCTGACCGGCCCGGCCTTCGTCGACGAGTCCAACGTGAAGGCCGTCGCCGAGTTCGCCTCGAAGGGCACCCGGTGATGAGCATGGCCCGACAGGCTGAGCCGGCGGTGACCACACCGCCGGCCCCCGGCCCCAAGGAGACCGACGGGCGCACCCGCGAGCGCTCGGTGGCCTTGCGCGTGCTCGCCCGGCCCGAGGTCGGGGTCTTCCTCGGCGCCGTCGCCGTGTTCGTCTTCTTCCTGATCGCCGCCCCCTCGGTCCGCGACGGCGGCTCCATGGCGACGGTCCTCTACCAGTCGTCCACCATCGGCATCATGGCGCTGCCGGTGGCCCTGCTGATGATCGGCGGCGAGTTCGACCTGTCGGCCGGTGTCGCCGTGGTCACCTCCTCGCTCACCGCGGGCATGCTCAGCTACCAGCTGACCGTGAACGTCTGGATGGGCGTGATCGTCGCCCTCGTGGTCTCCCTCGCCGTCGGCGCGTTCAACGGCTGGGTGCTGATGAAGACCGGCCTGCCGAGCTTCCTCGTGACGCTGGCCACCTTCCTCATCCTCCAGGGCGTCAACCTCGCCGTCACCAAACTCGTCACCGGCAACGTTGCCACCGACGACATCAGCGACATGGACGGCTTCGACCAGGCCAAGGCCGTCTTCGCCTCGTCCTTCGACGTCGGTGGCGTCGAGGTGAAGATCACCGTCTTCTACTGGCTGGTCTTCGCCGCCCTGGCCACCTGGGTGCTGCTCCGCACCAAGTACGGCAACTGGATCTTCGCGGTCGGCGGCAGCCAGGAGTCGGCCCGCGCGGTCGGCGTGCCCGTCACCTTCACCAAGATCACGCTGTTCATGCTGGTCGGCTTCGGCGCCTGGTTCGTCGGCATGCACCAGTTGTTCTCCTTCAACACCGTGCAGTCCGGCGAGGGCGTCGGCCAGGAGCTGATCTACATCGCCGCGGCCGTGATCGGCGGCTGTCTGCTCACCGGCGGCTACGGTTCCGCCATCGGCCCGGTCTTCGGCGCCTTCATGTTCGGCATGGTGAACCAGGGCATCGTCTTCGCCGGCTGGAACCCCGACTGGTTCAAGGCCTTCCTCGGCGTGATGCTGCTCGGCGCCGTCCTGATCAACCTGTACGTGCGCCGCGCGGCGACCCGGAGGTGACGGAAATGACCACCAAGACCCCCGGCACCCACGGTGCCGTCCGCACGGACCCCGCACCCGGGCAGGACGGCCCGATCGTCGAACTGCGCGGCACGGGCAAGGCGTACGGGAACATCCGCGCCCTGCACGGCGTCGACCTCGCCGTCCACCCCGGCCGGGTGACCTGCGTGCTCGGCGACAACGGCGCCGGCAAGTCCACCCTCATCAAGATCATCTCCGGGCTGCACCAGCACACCGAGGGCGAGTTCCTCGTCGACGGCGAGCCGGTGCGCTTCACGACCCCGCGCGACGCGCTCGCGCGCGGCATCGCCACGGTCTACCAGGACCTCGCGACCATCCCGCTGATGCCGGTGTGGCGGAACTTCTTCCTCGGCTCCGAGATGACCCGGGGCCCCTGGCCCGTGCGCCGCCTCGACATCGCCCGCATGAAGCGGACCGCCGACGAGGAACTGCGCAACATGGGCATCGTCCTGGACGACCTGGAACAGCCCATCGGGACCCTCTCCGGCGGCCAGCGCCAGAGTGTCGCCATCGCCCGCGCCGTCTACTTCGGCGCCCGCGTCCTCATCCTCGACGAGCCCACCGCCGCCCTCGGCGTCAAGCAGTCCGGCGTGGTCCTCAAGTACATCGCGGCCGCCCGCGAACGCGGCCTCGGCGTCATCTTCATCACCCACAACCCCCACCACGCCTACATGGTCGGCGACCACTTCAGCGTGCTGCGCCTGGGCACCCTCGAACTCAGCGCCGCCCGCGCGGGCATCACCCTCGAACAGCTCACCAACCACATGGCGGGCGGCGCCGAACTGGCCGCCCTCAAGCACGAGCTGGCCCAGGTCGGCGGGGTGGACGTGGAGGCACTGCCGGACGCGGAGCCGAAGGAGGGGGAGCCGCAGGGGGAGAAGCCGAAGGAGGAGAAGCCGAAGGAGCAGGAGTCGCAGGACACGGTGCCGGGGGACACTCCACCCGTCACCGACGCACCGCACACCGTCGAAGGGAAGACCTGACATGCCCGCTGCCCTGGACCGCATCCGCGTCGGCTCGGCACCCGACTCCTGGGGCGTCTGGTTCCCCGACGACCCTCAGCAGGTGCCCTGGGAACGCTTCCTGGACGAGGTCACCGAGGCCGGGTACGACTGGATCGAGCTGGGCCCCTACGGCTACCTCCCCACCGACCCGGCCCGGCTCACCGACGAGGTGACCCGGCGCGGACTCAAGGTCTCCGCGGGCACCATCTTCTGCGGGCTGCACCGCGGCCCCTCCGAGTGGGACGCCACCTGGGAGCAGGTCGGCCGCGTCGCCGCCCTGACGCGGGCCATGGACGCCAAGCACCTGGTCGTCATCCCGTCCTTCTGGCGCGACGACAAGACCGCCGAGATCCTGGAGCCGCCGGAGCTGACCGGCGAGCAGTGGACCCACCTGACCCGGGGCATGGAACGCCTCGCCCGCGAGGTGCGCGACACCTACGGCCTGGACATCGTCGTCCACCCGCACGCCGACACCCACATCGACACCGAGGAGCACGTCGAGCGCTTCCTCGACGCCACCGACTCCGGCCTGGTCAACCTCTGCCTGGACACCGGCCACTACGCCTACTGCGGCGGCGACAGCGTCAAACTGATCGAGACCTACGGCGAACGCATCGGCTACCTGCACCTCAAGCAGGTCGACCCGGAGATCCTCGCCGAGGTGCGGGCGGGCGGCGTGCCCTTCGGGCCGGCCGTGCAGCGCGGCGTGATGTGCGAACCGCCGGCCGGCGTGCCGGAGCTGGGCCCGGTGCTCACCGCCGCCCAGAAACTGGACGTGGACCTGTTCGCCATCGTCGAGCAGGACATGTACCCCTGCGAGCCGGACAAGCCGCTGCCCATCGCGGTGCGCACCCGGAAGTTCCTGCGCTCCTGCGGCGCCTGAGGCCGACCGCGCCGGCGGGCGGGTCCCGCCGGTGCGCCGCTCGGCGGGCCGTTGTCGGTGGTGCGCGCTAGCGTGCGCAGCACTGGCACTTTCGTCCCGACCCGGGAGGCGTCATGACCTCGCGACTCAACCCTTACCTCAGCTTCGACGGCGATGCCCGACAGGCGATGGAGTTCTACGAGCAGGTGTTCGGCGGCACCCTGGCGCTGAACACCTTCGGCTCGGCCGGCATGCCCGACCCCGCCTACACCGACAAGATCATGCACGCCATGCTGGACACCCCGAGCGGCTTCACCCTGATGGGCGCGGACACCCCGCCCGGGATGGACCACACGCCGGGGACCAACTTCTCGGTGAGCCTCAGCGGCGACGACGCGGCCGAGCTGCGCGGCTACTGGGAGAAGCTGTCCGCCGGCGGCTCCGTCTCCGTGCCGCTGGAGAAGCAGATGTGGGGCGACGTCTTCGGCATGTGCACCGACCGGTTCGGCATCCCCTGGATGGTGAACATCAGCGAGCCGACGGGCTGACCCCGCCGGCTCGTCGTCCGTCCTGCCGTGAGCGCCCGGCTCAGCCCCGCCGCACCTCCGCGATGGTCACGGGCCGGTGCTCGTGCAGCGACAGGGTGCACGCCTCGGCGATCCAGCCCGCCTCCAGCGCGTCCTCGATCGTGCAGGGCGAGGGCCGCCCGCCCGCGACGACCTCGGTGAAAGCGCCGAGTTCGGCGCGGTAGGCGGCGGTGAACCGGTCCATGAAGAAGTCGTGCGGCGTGCCCGCCGGGAAGGTCACGCCGGGCTCGACCGAGCGCAGCGGCAGCCGGTCCTCCAGGCCGACGGCGATGGAGTCGGCGAAGCCGTGGAGCTCCATGCGGACGTCGTGGCCACGCGCGTTGTGACGGCTGTTGGAGACCACGGCGATCGTGCCGTCGTCCAGGGTGAGGACCGCGCCGGTGGTGTCGGCGTCGCCCGCCTCCCTGATGTACTCGGCACCCCGGTTGCCACCGACGGCGTACACCTCGGTCACCTCGCGGCCGGTCACCCAGCGGATGATGTCGAAGTCGTGCACCGAGCAGTCCCGGAAGATGCCCCCGGAGGCGGCGACGTAGGCGGCGGGCGGCGGCGCCGGGTCCAGCGTGGTCGACCGCACCGTGTGCAGCTTGCCCAGCTCGCCCCCCAGCACCGCCTCCCGTGCGGCGGTGAACCCGGCGTCGAAGCGCCGGTTGAAGCCGATCTGCACCGGCACGTCGCGGCCCGCGACCGCCTTGAGCACGTCGACGCCCTCCGCCATGGTCCGGGCGACGGGCTTCTCGCAGAAGACCGGTACGCCGGCCTCGACGGCGGCCACGATCAGCTCGGGGTGGGCGTCGGTCGCCGCGGCGACCACCACACCGTCCACGCCGGCGGCCAGCAGCGCCTCCGGCGAGGCGGCGACCTCGGCGCCGAACCGGTCGGCGGCGGCTCGCGCGGCGTCCGCGAACGGGTCGGCGACGACCAGCGAGTCGAGGGCGTCGAGTCCGGAGAGGGTCTCGGCGTGGAAGGCACCGATGCGGCCGAGGCCGAGGATTCCGATACGCATGTTCTTCGCTGCTCCTTGTGCGTGGTTGCCGTGGCCGGTACCCGGTCGAGTCCGCCCAGCACGTTCTGGTCCCGTTCCCCCGCTCAGCTCGCGCGCCGCGCGCCGGCGGCCCGCAGTGCCTCGCGCAGCGCCTCGGGCGGCCACCGCTCGCCCAGCGCCCGTCGTACGAGGTCGGCCTGCGAGGGCGGGGCCAGTCCGTCGACCGGCGGGTCACGGTCGAGGTTGGTGGGGAAGGGGTAGCCCTCGGCGCTCGCGGCGATCACGTTCTCCAGCCACCGCTCGTCCACGCCCCGGGCCCGGCGCTCCAGCAGTACGGGATAGACGGCGTTCACCACCGCCTCCCGGTCCACGCTCTCCATGGCGCGGCCGAACGCGGAGGAGATCTGGAGCAGGTTGGCCATGCGGCGGATGCCGGCCGAGCGGTTGGTGCCGGCCGCGTGGAACAGCGCGGGGCTGAAGAAGACCGCGTCGCCCTTGGCGAGGGGCAGCTGGATGTGGTGCGCCTCGAAGTACGCGCGGAACTCCGGGAGCCGCCAGGCCAGGTAGCCCGGTGCGTACTTCTGGGAGTGCGGCAGGTACATCGTGGGCCCGGACTCCACGGGCATGTCGCGGTGCGCGACCGCGCCCTGGAGCGTGAGCACGGGGGAGAGGCGGTGCACGTGCGCCGGGTAGGCGGCGGCGGCCTCGTTGGAGAGGAACCCCAGGTGGTAGTCGCGGTGCACGGTCTGCGCGGTGCCGCCCGGGTTGACCACGTTGATCTGCGAGGTCACCTGGTATCCGGGGCCCAGCCAGGCGTGGGCGACCAGGGCGAGCGCGTCGTTGGCGTAGTACTCGGCGAAGGACTCGGGGTCGTGCAGGGCCGTCTTCTCCAGGGCGTTCCACACCCGGTCGTTGGCGCCGGGCGCGGCGAAGTGGTCGCCCGCGGTGGCGCCCGAGGCGCGCTGGTCGTCGATCAGGGCGTCGAAGACGGCGGTGGCCCGGTCGACGACCGCCGGGTCCGGGAACGCGCCCCTGAGGACGACGATGCCGGGGCCGTCGGCGAGGGCGTGGACCAGTTCGGCCGCCGTCCCCGGGTCGTCGCGCAGCCGTCCGGCCTCGTAGACCGGGACGTTCCGCTCCACCGCCACGGCCCGGGGGTGGCCGGCCGGGTCGGTGGCGCGCTCCACCAGCGCGCGGAAGGCGCCGAGGTCGCAGTCCCGTTCGGAGAGCCGGGTGCCGTGGGCGGGGACGGGCGTCGCGGACATCGTCGTCCTTTCGCTGACAGGGGCGGCACGGTGCTGTCATTCTTGTCCTGACAAACAGCGCGAACAACCAGCAGCCAGCCATCAAAAACCCCTCAAGCCGCCCGCGCGGGGACTGGAGGAGCCGGTCATGGGCCATCCCTTCCCGATCAGGGAGATCGCACGTCAGGCGGGGCTGAGCGAGGCCACCGTCGACCGGGTGCTCAACGGCCGGGGCGGGGTGCGGGAGTCCACGGCGGACGAGGTGCGCCGGGCCATCGCCGACCTGGACCGGCAGCGCACCCAGGTCCGGCTGGTCGGCCGCACCTTCATGATCGACATAGTGATGCAGTCCCCGGAGCGCTTCTCGACGGCCGTGCGCGCCGCCCTCGAGGCCGAACTGCCCTCCCTGCACCCCGCCGTCGTGCGCTCGCGCTTCCACTTCCGTGAGACCGGCCCGGCCGGCGGGCTGACTGCGACCCTGGACCGGATCGCCCGGCGCGGCTCGCAGGGAGTGATCCTCAAGGCGCCGGACGTCCCTGAGGTCGCCGCCGCGGTGGGCCGCCTGACCGCGGCGGGCGTGCCCGTCGTGACCCTGGTGACGGACCTGCCCGCCGCCTCCCGGCTCGGCTACGTGGGCATCGACAACAGGGCGGCCGGCGCGACCGCCGCCCACCTGACGGGCCAGTGGCTCGGCGACCGTCCCGGCAACGTCCTCACCAGTCTCAGCAGCGGCTTCTTCCGCAACGAGGAGGAGCGCGAGATGGGCTTCCGCGCCGTCATGCGCGCCCGGCACCCGGAGCGCGTCCTCGTGGAGATCGCCGGGGGCCAGGGGCTGGACGCCACCCAGTACGACCTCGTACGGGCCGCGCTGGAACGTGATCCGGAGATCCGCGCGGTCTACTCGATCGGCGGCGGCAACATCGCCACGCTGCGGGCCTTCGCCGACCTGGGCCGCGCCTGCGCGGTGTTCGTCGCCCACGACCTCGACCAGGACAACACCCGCCTGCTGCGCGAGCACCGCCTGTCCGCCGTGCTCCACCACGACCTGCGGCAGGACCTCCGGGAGGCCTGCCGACTGGTGATGCGGGCCCACGGCGCACTGCCGCCCGCGGGCCCGTCCCTGCCCTCCGCGATCCAGGTGGTCACCCCCTACAACATGCCGCCCGGGACCGCGGCGGTTTGACGGGCGGCGGGGGCTGTTCGGGGCCGGGTGACGTGCGTGTGGCCCGGGGCGGTCGGCGGGCCGCCGTGCTCCGCGGTGGTGCGGGGCGCAGCCCGGAGTGCCCGCCCGGTGCGGGCCGCCGCCGGAGGGGTCCGCAGCCGGGGCACCGCGGCGGTGTGGCGTGCGGTGGTGGCAGGGGTGGTCGGCTGTTCGGGGTGCTCCGGCTCGGTCCGGGGCGGGGGCCGGGGGCGGTGCCTCGGCCGGTGGGCCGGGGGGCTGGGTGGCGCCGCACGAGAGTGCCCGGCACCGCGGGCGTGTGACGTGGCGTGGCGTCCCGGGCGTGTGACGCCGCGCCGCGTGGTGCCGCTCCTACCGTCGGGGGCATGTGGAAATCGACTCCGGCCGGCGGTCCCGAGCGGGTGGTGGCGCTGGCCGACGGCGTCTTCGCGATCGCCATCACCCTGCTCGTCCTCGACTTCTCCATGCCCCGCGGCCTCGACCCGGCGGCGTACCGCGACGAACTGCGGGAGCTGGTGCCCAACCTGGGGGCGTACGCGCTGAGCGTCGTCGTGCTCGGTGTCTTCTGGCGCGACCACCGCCGCATCTTCCGCTTCGTCGAGCGGGTCGACGGCCAGGTGATCACCCTGTCGCTGCTCGGCCTCGGCGTCGCCGCCCTCGTGCCCTTCCCCACCACGCTCATCTCCGAGTACGGCCACGAGCCGGCCTCCGTCGCCATCTACGCGGCGGCGGTCGCCTCCCTGGGCGCCTCGCACCTCGCCCTGGTCGCGGTCCTGGCCGCCCGGCCCTGGCTGCGCGGCGACGCCGTCCCCGAGGAGGGCTTCCTGATCTACGGCCTCGATCTCGCCGCCTCGGTCGTGGTGTTCGCGCTCAGCGTCCCGCTCGCCCTCGCGATCGGCCCCGCGGCCATGTGGGGCTGGCTCGTCCTGCCCCCGGTGAAGGTCATGATCGGCAGGTGGGCGGTGCGGGCGCGTCGCCCGCCCGGGGTCAGGCGGGAACCTCGGGGGTGACCCAGCCGCCGCTCAGCGCCGACCGTGCCATCGCGTCCAGTACGGCGGCGCTGTGCACGGCGTCCGGCAGGCCGGCGCCGTACGGCACGCCCTCCGCGACCGAGCGCAGGAAGCGGTACGCCTCCACCACCTTGAGGTCGTCGTAGCCCATGGCGTTCGCGGCACCCGGCTGGAAGGCCGCGAACTCGCCGTGCCCGGGGCCGACGTACACCGTGGAGACCGGCTGGTCCTGGTACCCCGTGCCCCGGCTGACGCCCAGCTCGTTCATGCGGCGGAAGTCCCAGAACACCGCGCCCGTGGTGCCGTGCACCTCGAAGCCGTAGTTGTTCTGCTCCCCGACCGAGACCCGGCAGGCCTCCAGGACACCCCGGGCGCCGGATGCGAAGCGCAGCAGGCAGTTGACGTAGTCCTCGTTCTCGACCGGCCCCGACTCGCCGCCCGCGGCCCGTGAGTGACCGGCCGTCGCGGCGGTGGGCCGGGCCCGCTCGGGCAGGAAGATCGCGGTGTCGGCGGTCAGCGACGCGATGTCGCCGAGCAGGAAACGGGCCAGGTCGGCGCCGTGCGAGGCCAGGTCGCCGAGCACCCCGCTGCCGCCGCGCTCACGCTCGTAGCGCCAGGTCAGCGCGGACTCGGGATGGGCGGCGTAGTCGCTGAAGAGGCGGATGCGGACGTGCGTGACGGTGCCGATCTCGCCGGTGGCGATCAGGTCGCGGGCGGCCTCCACGGCGGGCGCGTTGCGGTAGTTGAAGCCGACCGCGCCCTGGACGCCCGCCGCGGCGACCGCGTCCGCGACCGCGCGGGCGTCGCCGGTGGTCAGGCCGACCGGCTTCTCGATCCAGATGTGCTTGCCCGCCTCCGCCATCGCCACGGCGATCTCGCGGTGCAGGAAGTTCGGCGCGGTGATGCTGACCGCGCCCACGCCCGGGTCGGCGGCCACCTCCCGCCAGTCACGGGTCGTCGACGCGAACCCGAACTGCTCGGCGGCCTCCTCGGCCCGCCCCGGCACCTCCTCCGCGACCGCCACCAGCTCCGGCCGCAGGGCGAGCCGCGGGTAGTGGTGCCGGACGCGGGCGTACGCCTGGGTGTGCACCCGGCCCATCCAGCCGAAACCGACGACGGCGACCCCGAGTGCGTCGACCATGAGAGCCCCTCTTCGGACCTGTCCGTGATCTGTCCAGGCCACCCTGGGCGGGCGTCGGCATCATGTCAACCTTTTGACAGGACAAACCTCCGGACCTCGGCACCCAAGACCTCAGGAGCCAGGACCTCAGGAGCCAGGACCTCAGGAGCCGCCGAGGTTGATCGCGTACGCCTTGCGCAGCGTCTCGTGCACCGTCCACGTCGTGCGGTCGCCCTCGCGCAGTACGGCCAGGTCGCCGGGCCCGACCCTCAGCGTCGGGCCGCCCGCGACCTCGATGGTGGCCGAGCCGCTGAGCACGACGAACAGCTCGTCCGCCTCGGTGTCGGTGACCACGCCCGGCGTGATCTGCCAGATGCCCCGCACCTGGCTGCCGTCCGGCGACTCCCAGACCACCTTGCCGGTCACCTCGGGGGCACCGGACACGATCTGGTCGGGGGAGAGCGGCTCGGGTTCGAGTTCCGCGTCGGGCACATGGACGACGAAGCTGTGGGTCATGCCGCGACGCTAGCCGGGGCGCACGGCGGCGCGGGGGAGACAGGGTGTGCGGAAACCGGCCGGGTGCGACGACACTCCGTCAACGCGAACAAAATTGTTGACAATCTTGTTTGGCTAGATTTACGTTCGACAAGCACTCACTCAGGGAGGGCGACCATGCCGAACCAAGCCCGTCCGGGCACCGGGGAGCAGGCCAAACAGCTTGCGCTCGGCCAGCTGCGGCAGGCGATCCTGCGCGGCGACATGGCACCCGCGCAGCGGCTGGTGGAGAACGAACTCGCCGAGCAGTTCGGCGTGACCAGGGCCAGTATCCGGGCCGCGCTGATCGACCTGGAATCCCAGGGGCTCGTCGAGCGCATCCGCAACCGCGGTTCACGCGTACGGGTGGTGACCGTGGAGGAGGCGGTCGCCATCACCGAATGCCGCCTGGTCCTCGAAGGGCTCTGCGCGGCCAAGACCGCCGCGGCCGTCGACGACGGGCAACTCGCCCAGCTGAAGGAGCTGGGTTCGGCGATGCGCAAGGCCGTGGCCGCGGGCGAACCGCTGACCTACTCGGATCTCAACCACGAACTCCACGCCAGAATCCGGGAGTTCTCCGGCCAGCACACGGCGGTGGAACTGCTGGAACGGCTCAACGCCCAACTGGTGCGCCACCGCTTCCAGCTGGCGCTGCGCCCCGGGCGGCCACAGCAATCCCTGAACGAGCACCTGGCCATGATCGAGACGATCGAGGCCAGGGACCCCCAGGCCGCCGAGGCGGCCGTCCGGGCCCACCTCACCAGTGTGATCGAGGCGCTGCGCGACTGACGCACACACCGAGGCGGGCGCCCCTGTCCAGCAAGGAGACCCGAGCATGACCCACGGCAACGCGCCCGCCGCCGTCCCCCGTTCGACACTCGCCCGTTCGACCCTCGTCGTCACCGCGCACGCCGGTGACTTCGTGTGGCGGGCGGGCGGCGCCATCGCCCTGGCCGCCGCACGCGGGGAGCAGGTCACCATCGCCTGCCTGACCTTCGGCGAGCGCGGCGAGTCCGCCAAGGCATGGCGGGAGGGGAAGACGCTGGCGGAGATCAAGGCACTCCGCCGGGACGAGGCCGAGCGGGCCGCCGCCGCCCTCGGCGCCGAGGTCCGCTTCTTCGACGCCGGCGACTACCCGCTGACCGCCACCCCCGAACTGACCGACCGGCTCGTCGAGGTCTACCGCGCCACCCAGCCCGACGTCGTGCTCACCCACCCCGTCGAGGACCCCTACAACGGCGACCACCCGGCCGCCAACCGCCTCGCCCTCCAGGCCCGCGTCCTCGCCCAGGCCATCGGCTACCCGGCCGAGGGCGAGATCATCGGCGCCCCGCCCGTCTTCTACTTCGAGCCCCACCAGCCCGAGATGAGCGGCTTCCGGCCCGAGGTGCTGCTCGACATCACCGAGGTGTGGGAGACCAAGCGCGAGGCCATGGAATGCCTCGCCGCCCAGCGGCACCTGTGGGACTACTACACCGACCTCGCCGTCCGCCGCGGTGTCCAGCTCAAGCGCAACGCGGGCCCCAACCTGGGACTCGCCCACACGACCATGGCCGAGGCGTACATGCGCCCCTACCCGCAGATCGCGAAGGAGCTGGCATGAGCGGCGTCGTCGTCACCAACCCCCCGAAGGCCGACGCCGCCGACGTCGAGGCGCTCGCCGGGTACGGCGTGGCCACGGTCAGCGAGGCGATGGGCCGCACCGGACTGCTCGGGCCGGAACTGCGCCCTGTCCAGCAGGGCGTACGGATCGCAGGCACCGCCGTCACCGTCCTCGGCTGGCCCGGCGACAACCTGATGATCCACGCCGCCGTCGAGCAGTGCGGCGAGGGCGACGTCCTGGTCGTCACCACCACCTCCCCGTCCACCGACGGCATGTTCGGCGAGCTGTTCGCCACCGCCCTCCAACGGCGCGGCGTACGCGGCCTGGTGATCAACGCCGGCATCCGCGACACCCAGGAGCTGCGGGAGATGGGCTTCGCCGCCTGGTCCCGCGC
The DNA here is from genome assembly GCF_042263835.1 of Streptomyces sp. NPDC056128. Classification (NCBI taxonomy): domain Bacteria; kingdom Bacillati; phylum Actinomycetota; class Actinomycetes; order Kitasatosporales; family Streptomycetaceae; genus Streptomyces; species Streptomyces sp. NPDC056128. The sequence continues at coordinate 823,443 of NZ_JBHJVQ010000001.1, forward strand.
GGTCAGTGCCCAGGGCACGGTCAAGGCCACCGGGGGCTCCGTCAACGTCCCGGTCGCCGTCGACGGCCAGGTGATCCGCCCCGGCGACGTGATCGTGGCCGACGACGACGGCGTGGTGGTCGTCCCCCGCGAACGGGCCCGGCGGACCGCCGAGGCGTCCGAGGCCCGCGAGGCGAAGGAGGCCGGTGCCCGCGCCGCCTTCCTCGAAGGCCAACTGGGCCTGGACCGCTACGGGTTGCGCGAGAAGCTCGCGCAACTCGGCGTGACCTACCAGTCGTACGAGGAGTACGAGGAGTACGAGGAGTACGAGGAGTCCACGGCCGCCGCCGGGGAGCCGTCATGAGCGCCCCCGAGGAGGTGCGCTGCACACTGATGCGCGGCGGCACCTCCAAGGGCGCCTACTTCCTCGCCGGCGACCTGCCCGCGGAACCCGCCGCCCGAGACGCCCTGCTGCTGCGCGTCATGGGCAGCCCCGACCCGCGCCAGATCGACGGGCTCGGCGGCGCCCACCCGCTGACCAGCAAGGTCGCCGTGGTCTCCGGCTCGGCCGACCCGGACGCCGACGTCGACTACCTGTTCCTCCAGGTCGCCGTGGACGCGCCCGAGGTCACCGACCGGCAGAACTGCGGCAACCTCCTGGCCGGGGTGGGCCCGTTCGCCGTGGAGCGCGGACTCGTCCCGGCCGGGGACACCGAGACGTCCGTACGCATCCGGATGCTCAACACCGGTGAACGCGCCGTCGCGACCTTCCCGACCCCGGGCGGGCGTGTCGACCCCACCGGCACCGCGGCGATATCCGGGGTGCCCGGGACCGCCGCGGCGGTCGTCATCGAGTTCCCGCAGGGCACCGGCCCGCTGCTGCCCACGGGCAACGTCCGCGACACCGTCGCCGGCACCGAGGTGACCTGCGTCGACAACGGCATGCCGGTCGTGCTGATCCCGGCCGTCGCGCTCGGGGTCGGCGGGTACGAGACGCCCGCGGAACTGGAGGGGGACGCGGCGCTCGCCGGCCGCCTGCGCGAGATACGGTCGGCCGCCGGGCACCTGATGGGCCTCGGCGACGTCGAGGGCACCACCGTGCCCAAGCTCACCCTGCTGGCCCCGCCCCGGGACGGCGGCGCGGTCGCCACCCGCACCTTCATCCCCGTGCGCTGCCACACCTCCATCGGCGTGCTGGGCGCGGCGAGCGTGGCCGCGGGCCTGCGCCTGCCCGGCGGGGTGGGGGAGGGGATCGCGCGACTCCCCGACTCCGGCGACCGCGTGCGCGTGGAACACCCCACCGGCTTCCTGGAGGTCGACGTCCAGGTCGACCCCGGTCCCCCCGTGGTCCGGCGTACCGCCGTCGTACGCACCGCGCGCAAGATCTTCGACGGCACCGTCTTCCCCCGGTCCGCCGCGGCGGCGCCGATCCCCGCACAACGCCCTGGAGGGCACCATGACTCCGCCGCTCGGTGACATCGCCCATGTCGGCCACGCCCAGCTGTTCACCCCCGACCTGGACGCCAGTGTCGCCTTCTTCACCGACTACCTCGGCCTCACCGTCAACGGCCAGGACGGCGACACCGTCTACCTGCGCACCTACGACGACTACGAGCACCACAGCCTGGTGCTCACCGCCCGCGAGCGGGCCGGCCTCGGCCGCCTCGCCCTGCGCGCCTCCGGCGAGGAGGCGCTGCGGCGCCGGGTGGCGGCCCTGGAGGCCGCGGGCCGCCCGGGGACGTGGGTGGAGGACGAACCCGGCCTCGGCCCGCTCTACGTCACCACCGACCCCGACGGCCACGAACACGCCCTGTACTGGGAGAGCGAGCACTACCGGGCGCCGGAGGAGCTGCGGCCGGCACTGAAGAACCAGCCGCAGGCCAAACCCAACCGGGGCGTGGGCGTACGGCGGCTCGACCACGTCAACTTCCTCGCCGCCGACGTCCTCGCCAACGCCGAGTTCCAGGAACAGCTCCTCGGTGCCCGGCCCACCGAGCAGATCCGCCTCGACTCCGGGCGGATCGCCGCCCGCTGGCTGACCTTCACGGACAAGTCGTACGACGTCGTCTACACCGAGGACTGGACCGGCTCCTCCGGGCGCCTGCACCACATCGCCTTCGCGGCCGACACCCGCGAGGACATCCTGCGCGCCGCCGACCTCGCCATCGACACCGGCGTGTTCATCGAGACGGGGCCGCACAAGCACGCCATCCAGCAGACGTTCTTCCTGTACGTCTACGAGCCCGGCGGCAACCGCGTCGAGCTGTGCAACCCGCTCACGCGGCTGGTGCTGGCGCCCGACTGGCCGCTCGTCACCTGGACCGAGGCCGAGCGCGCCCAGGGGCAGGCGTGGGGCCTGCGGACCATCGCGTCCTTCCACACCCACGGGACACCGACAGTCGACTGACAGGGGGCGCACAGCGCGGGCGGAGATTGTCAACAAAAGCGTTGACACTTTGGAGTGGGGTCCTTAGCGTCGCCCCCACACAGTCCCCTCCAGGCACCGCCTCCTGGACGAGAGGAAACAACGATGTCCTCCTCACCCGCGCTGTCCGCCCGTGGCACCAGACTGGCCCTGCTGGTCGTCGGCCTCTGCTGGCTCGCCGTCCTCTTCGACGGCCTGGACATGTTCATCTACGGCTCGGTGCTGCCCCACATGCTTGAGGAGAAGGCCCTCGGCATCACCTCGGGGCAGGCCGGCGACCTCGGCAGCTACGCCACCTTCGGCATGCTGGTCGGCGCGCTCACCGCGGGCACGGTGGCCGACCGGATCGGCCGCAAGAAGCTGATGGTCTCGTGCGTCGCGCTGTTCTCGCTGGCCTCCGGGCTCTGCGCGGTCGCGGACGGCGTCACCGTGTTCGGCCTCGGCCGGACCCTGGCCGGCGTCGGCCTCGGCGGCCTGCTGCCGACCGCGATCAGCATGGTCTCCGACTACGCCCCGCGCGGGCGCGGCGCCCTCGTCATCGGCCTGCTGATGACCGCCCATCACGCCGGCGGCATCCTCTCCGCCTACGTGGCCCTGTGGATCGTGGAGCCGCTCGGCTGGCGCGCCGCCTTCTGGGTCTGCGTGGTCCCGCTGCTCTTCGTCCCCGTGCTGCTGAGGTACCTGCCCGAGTCGCTGAGCTTCCTGGTCGCCCAGGGCCGGACCGACCGAGCCCACGAACTGGCCGCCCGCTACGACGTAGAACTCCCCGCGGCCCCCGCCTCCTCCGCCACCACCGCCCGCTGGGAGAACCTGGCCAACCTGTTCCGCGGCCGCGAGTGGATCCAGACGCTGCTGTACTGGCTGGCCTCGTTCGGCGGGCTGCTGCTCGTCTACGGCGTCGCCACCTGGCTCCCGACCCTGATGCGCAACGAGGGCTACGAGCTGGGCTCCGCGCTTACCTTCGTCGTGCTGTTCAACCTGGGCGGCATCGTCGGCATGCTGGTCGCCGGCCGCGCCTCGGACCGCTTCGGCGCGCCGCGCATCTCGGCGATCTGGTTCGCGCTGACCGCCTGCGGCGTCTTCCTGCTCAGCGTCCACATGCCGTCGGCACTGACCTACGTGGTCGTCTTCCTCACCGGCGTCTTCCTCAACAGCGCGCAGACCATGATCTACGCGACCGTCTCCATCGGCTCCGCCCCGGCCAACCGCGCCACCGCCGTCGGCTGGACCTCCGGCATGGGCCGCTTCGGCGCGGTCTTCGGCCCCTGGCTCGGCGGCCAGCTCCTCGCCGCGAACAAGGGCGACTGGGGCTTCACCGCCTTCGCACTCGCCGGCTTCTCGTCCATGGTCTTCATCGGCGTAGCGGCCCTGCGCACGACACGACACGAGGCTGCCGCGAGGCGGGGCGACAAGGATCTGATCGCCGCGCACTGAACGCCTGCGGCGGGGGAGGGGGCTTGGGTTGGTGCGGGTGCGGGTGCGGGTGCGAGTGCGGGTGCGGGTGCGGGTGCGTCGCGTGCTCCTGCGCGGCCGGTGCGGCACGGTAGGGCGGTGGGCACCGCGCCGTACCGGCCGGGTGAGGCGAGGGGCGTAGTGGAGGGCCAGGGGAGCACGCGGCAGCGTCCCGGGATGACTCAGGTGCTCGTTCGCGACGCTCGCCGCCGGGGCGGTACGTCCGCCCGAGCGGCGCAGCCCGGCGGTACTTCCGGCCGGCGCGTGTGACCGGGACGGCACGTCCCACTGAGCCGCGTGACCGCCGCGACCGGGTCACGCGGGCGCGACGGTGCTCCGCGCGGGGCGCGGGGGAGGCCGCCCCCGGTGCGTGCCCGCACCGGAGTCAGGGACGAGGCCCGTCACACGGTCGGCCCGGACGGACCGGTGGGCGGGCATGGGGTCCGGTCCGGCCGACGGCCGGTCACGGGGCTGGTCCGGTTGAAGGGGTGGCGGGCAAGGCATTGGCCTGGCCGACGGCCGGTCACGGGGCTGGCCCGGTTGAAGGGGTGGCCGGCAAGGCATTGGCCCGGCCGGCCACCGGTCATGCGGTCGGCCCGGTCGACGGGTGCGCGGCCCCGGACCTGCCCGCCGGGCGCCCTATCGCCCCCGGCGTGACATCCACGCGGCCGTCAGGGCGCCGGAGATGTTGTGCCAGACGGAGAAGACCGCGGCGGGGAGGGCCGCCAGGGGGCTGAAGTGGGCCGTGGCCAGGGATGCTGCGAGGCCGGAGTTCTGCATGCCTACCTCGAAGGCCATCGCCCGGCTGCCGGGTTCACCGAGCCGGCCGAGGCGGCCCGCCCCGTAACCGAGGGCCAGGCCGAGGCCGTTGTGCAGGACCACCGCGACGAACACCAGTCCGGCGGCCGACTTGATGGCGTCCGCGCTGCCCGCGACGACCACCGCGACGATCACGGCGATCGTCAGCGCCGACAGCCAGGGCAGCGCAGGAAGCGCCCGCTGCACGTACCGCCCCGCGAGCAGCCGTACGACGACGCCCGCGAGGACCGGCAGCAGGACCGTCTTGAGGATGTCGGTGACCATGGACCCGGCGTCCACCGGAAGGTACTCGCCGGCCAGCAGCAGCGTCAGCGGCGGAGTGACCAGCGGCGCGACCAGCGTGGAGACGGTGGCGACGGAGACCGAGAGGGCGACGTCACCGCGCGCGAGGTACGTCACCACGTTGGAGGCCGTACCGCTGGGCGCGCAGCCGACCAGGATGACGCCGGCCGCGAGCTGCGGGGGAAGGTCGAGCAGGTGGGCCACGGCCCAGCCGAGCCCGGGCATGATGACGTAGTGCGCGACCAGTCCCAGGGCCACCGCCCAGGGACGCTTGGCGACCCCGCGGAAGTCCTCCGGGGTCATGGTGATGCCCATGCAGAACATCACGACGCCCAGCAGGTACGGCACGGCATCGCTCCACCCGGTGAAACTTCCGGGGAGCAGCAGGCCGAGCGCGCCGGCCACGAGGACGAGGATCGGGAAGACGGTCACGGCCCGCCGCGCGGAGCGGTCGGCGGTGACGTCGGTACTGGCCTGTTCGGGTCGTTCGGTTCGCACCGTGCGAGGTAACGCCTGGTCGGGCGCATGACGCAAAGCCGTCTCGCGATGTGATCATCGGTACGGGTGCGAGACGGCGGCCCGCGTTCAGTCGCGGCCCATCCGGTCCCCCTCCGACAGGTGCTCCACCGTCCGGCCGGTCTCCGTGAACGTCCGCGTCACATGCCCCGAGGAGTACACCCACAGAATGCGCAGCGGCGTGTTCCCGACGTTGCGGAAGAGGTGCGGCACGGGAGAGGGGATGTAGGTCGTGTCGAACCGTTCCAGCCTCGTCACCTCGCCGTCGACCCACACCTCCGCCTCGCCGTCCAGGACCGTCACGTGCTCGTCGCAGTTGTGCGAGTGCAAAGGCGCCCCGGAACCCACCGGGTAGACGCTCATGCCGCTGGTGATGCGGTTCTCCCCACCCGCCGACGGTGTGGTGATCAGGGGCGTGGTCACGACTGCGCCACCCCGGTCGAGCAGGGGCACCGACGCTGCCTTGATGATGGTGGTCATCCCGGATTTCCTCTCCAGTCGGGCGTTTCGCGACGACCGACGTTAGGCCGCGCCCGCGCGAATCGGTGCCCTCCGGAGTGCAGGTTTACGTTGCAGTCCGAGAGGGGTGAGCATCTTCCACCCGGCTGTACCGTCACCTGTCATCGCACGGCTCTCGCCCCGTTGCGGCAACTCGCCGGAAAGAAAAGCCGGAAAGAAGTGCCGAAAGAAAAGGCAGGTATCGGCCAGATGAGACTCCCCGTTCTCACCGAAGAGGAAATGGACCAGCGGCAGCAGGAGTTGGCCGCTCGGATCGCCGGCCGCCGCGGTGCGGTCCGCGGCCCCTTCCGGGTCTGGCTGCACAGCGCGGACATGTGCGAACGGGCCGAGTCCCTCGGCGCGTTCGCCCGGTTCGACTGCGGTCTGCCCCGGCACCTGCGGGAGCTGGCCCTGCTGATGGCGGCCCGCAATTGGGACGCGCAGTACTCGTGGAACGCGCACGTGCGCCAGGCGGTCGAGGCCGGGATCCCCGAGTCCGCCGTCGAGGCCATCGCGCAGCGGCGCGAGGCCGCCTTCGACGATCCGGCGGACACGGCCTTCTACCGGTTCTGCCGCGAGGTCCTGGAGGAGCACTTCGTCTGCGACGCGACCTTCGCCGACGCGCTGGCGCACTTCGGGGCCAAGGGCCTGGTCGACACCATCGGCGCGCTCGGCAACTTCACCATGCTCGGCATGTGCCTGAACACCTTCCAGGTGGACCTCCAGCCCGACCGGGAACCCCCGTTCCCGGACGTCCGCGGCTACGGCCGGGTCGCCGCCCCCGGGACCGACGGGACGCGGCCGTGACACCGGCCGCACCGGCCGAACCGGCCGCCGGGCCCGACCCGGTCGTCCGCGTGCGCGGGGTCACCAAGAGCTTCGGCGGAGCCGCCGCGCTCAAGGGCGTCGACCTCGACCTGTACCCCGGCGAGATCCACGCCCTCATGGGCATGAACGGCGCCGGCAAGTCCACCCTCGTCCAGGTGCTGTGCGGCGTCCACCGGCCCGACGCCGGCACCGTCGAGATCGGCGGCCGGGTGCGGGACGGCCTGACCGTGCGCAGGGCCCGCGGTCTCGGCCTCTCCTCCGTGCCCCAGCGCCGGGAACTGGCCCCGGGCCTCACCGTCGCCGAGAACATCATGCTGGGCGACCTGCCGACCCGCCGTTTCGGCGCCGTCGACTGGAAGGCGGTCCGCGCCCGGGCCGGGGCGGCGCTGTCCCGCCTCGGCCTCGACATCGACGTGCACCGCGTCGCGGGCTCGCTGACCGTCGCCGAGCAGACCATGGTCGAGGTGGCGCGGGAGGTCCGCCGCGGCGGCAGGGTGCTGATCCTCGACGAGCCGACCGCGTGTCTCGGCGCCGAGGACGCCGACCGGGTCCGCGCCCTGGTGCGCACCCTGCGGGACGAGGGCGTCGCCGTCGTCTACATCTCCCACTACATAGACGAGGTCATGTCCCTCGCCGACCGGGTCACCGTCCTGCGCGACGGCACCCTGGTCCGCAGCGCGCCGGCCGCTGAACTGGACCCCGCCTCACTGGTCCGCGGCATGGTCGGCCGGGAGGTGGTCTCCACCCGCCCCGAACGCCCCGCGCCCGCCGGCGAACACGGACTCGTCGTCCGCGGACTCGGCCACGGCCGCGCCATCCGCGACTTCACCGTGGAGGTGCGCAAGGGCGAGATCGTCGCCGTCCTCGGCCCCGCCGGCGACGCCCAGTCCCGCCTCTTCGACCTGCTGTCCGGACGACAGCGCCCCGACACCGGCGAGATACGGGTCGACGGCCGGCCGGTGCCGCCCGGCCGCATCCCCGCCTCCCTCGCCGGCGGACTGCGCTGCGTCACCGGCGACCGCCGCTCGCTCGGCCTGGTCCAGGGCATGACCGTGGACGAGAACCTGATGCTGGCCGGTGACCGCCTCGCCCGGCGCAGACTGCACCGGACCGCCCGCCTCGCCCGCCGGGCCGCCCCCGTGCGCGACACCTACGGCGTCGTCGCCCTCAGCGGCAACCCGCCGGTCGGCTCACTGTCCGGCGGCAACCAGCAGAAGGTCCTGCTCGGCAAGTGGCTGGAGACCGACCCGGTCGCCTGCTTCCTGGAGGACCCCACCAACGGCGTCGACGTCGCCGCCATGGCCGACATCCACGCCCTCGTCGACGGCCTCGCCGCGCGCGGTGTCGCCGTCCTGCTCGCCTCCTCGTCCGCCGAGGAGGTCATGCGCCTGGCCGACCGGGTCGTCGTGGTGAGCGCCGGCCGCACGGTCGCCGAACACGACATCACCGCCATCACCCGCGACCAGCTCGTCGCGACCGCACTCGGAGGTCGACCGCAGTGAGCCTCAAGACCCCCTCCGCCGCCCCGGACGCCACGGCCGGCACCCCCCGGCGCGCCGGCACCCCCGGGCTCCGGGCCCGCGGACCGCTCCACGTCCAGCACGGCGGACTCGTCCTCGTCCTGGTCCTCGTGTGCGTGTTCACCGCCGTGCAGGCCGACGCGTTCACCTCCTCGCAGAACCTGCTCAACGTGCTGCGCCAGGTCAGTGTCAACGCCGTCATCGCGGCCGGCCTGACCCTGCTGATGACCGCGGGCGGCATGGACTTCTCCATGGGCAGCAACGCGGCCGTCACCCTGTGCGTGGGCGCGCAGCTGAGCGACGGCGGCTGGTCCACGCCCGCGGTGGTGGTCGTCTGCCTGGCCCTCGCCACGCTGATCGGACTGGTCAACGGGCTGGTGGTGACGTACACCAGGGTCGCGCCGTTCGTGGCCACCCTGGCCTCGGCGATGCTGCTTGACGGTGTCGCCCTGCTGGTCCTGGACGGCATGAGCGTCACCATCGGCGACAAGATGTCCGCGCTCGGCAACGACGAGGTGCTCGGCGTGCCGTACCTGACCGTCGTGGCGGTCCTGGTCCTGGCGCTGACCGGCGTGACGATGCGGTTCACCACCTTCGGCCGCGACGCCTACGCCATGGGCGGCAACGAGCACGTCGCCCGCCTGAGCGGCATCAACGTCGACGCCCGCAAGCTCGCCCTGTACGCCCTCGCCGGTGTGCTGGCCGGCCTGGCCGGGCTGATGCTGCTCTCCCGGCTCGGCGCCGCCGCGCCCAACACGGCGGGCCTCCAGACCCAGTTGACCGCCGTCGCCGCCGTGGTCATCGGCGGGACCTCGCTCGCGGGCGGCCACGGCACGGTCGTCGGCACCGTCTTCGGTGTGGTCCTGCTAGGGGTCGTCGCCAACGCCCTGAACCTGCTCCAGGTCAACAGCAACTACCAACTCGTGGTCACCGGCGGCGTACTCCTGGTCGCGGCGGTCATCAACGAGTTCCAGCGCAAGTCCTCCCCAGGCCATTAGCACCCCCCTCCGCAAGCACCTTCTCTTCGACGACGCAGGAAAGGCCCGCCCCATGAAGTCCACCGCTCCCTCCCACCGCCGTGCCGCCGCGGTCTCGTTCGCCGGGGCCGTCGCCCTGGTCCTCGCCGGATGCGGCTCGGAGAGCGACAGCGGGGGCGCCGCCGACGGCTCCGTCTCCCTCGGGTTCGTCAACGGCTCCAACACGCACTTCCACACCTGTCTGCTGCGCGCCGTGGAGCGGGAGGCCGAGGCCCGGAACGCCAAGGTCTACTCCGCCAACTCCAAGCAGGACGCCGGGACCGAACTGTCCAACATCGAGGACATGATCGCCCGGAACGTGGACGCCCTGATCGTCCAGACCGTGAACGTCGACGCCCTGGAGGGCGACATAGCCAAGGCCAAGGGCGCCGGCATCCCCATCTACCTCACCTCCGTGGCCACCTCCGACATGGCGGACGTGCTCGGCGCCGCCGTGGTCGACCTGAAGAAGGTCGGCGCCATGGACGCCGGGTGGATCGCCAAGGACGCGGGTGGCAGGAACGTGACCGTCGGCGTTGTCGCCGGCGCCCCTGGTGCCGCCTCCGACCTGCTGGTCGGCGGTTTCGAGGACGCGCTGCCGAAGACCGCGAAGGTGGTCGCCAACCAGCCCGGCATGTTCAACCCCGCCAAGGCCCAGGACGTCGCCGAGAACATGATCCAGTCCCATCCCGACCTCGACTACGCCTTCGTCGCCAACGAGGAGATGGCCCTCGCCGTCCGCAAGGCCTTCGACGCCGCCGGCGCCGAGGACGTCAGGATCGTGTCCGTCAACGGCACCGAGGAGGGCGTCGCGGCGGTCGAGGACGGGCGTCTCTCCGCCACCGTCGCGAACTCCGCGATGACCATCGGGCAGACCGCGGTCAGGAGCACCGTCTCGCTGCTGGACGAGGAGCAAGGCGGTGACGACCAAGGTGTTGACAAAATCTCCGACATTCCTCTTGTCTTGGTCACCAAGGAAAACCTGAGCGAGGCTCCCCAGTACTGCCCCAAGTAGGGCCCCCACCGGGAACCGGCGTCCGACTCAGCGTCGGGCCTTGGGAGGAAGAACATGGACCGCCTGCTCCTCATGCACAGCTTCGTCACCGTCGCCCAGGTCGGCAGCTTCAGCGGGGCCGCCAAGAAGCTCGGCTCGTCGGGCTCCCTCGTCTCCCGCCACGTCGCCGAACTGGAACGCCAGGTGGGGGTCCGGCTGGTGAACCGCACCGCCCGGTCGGTGAGCCTGACCGAACCCGGGCGGCGCTACGCGGACTTCGCCGCCCGCATCCTGGACGAGATCGAGGCCGAGGACGCCGGGATCGCCCAGCTCCACGACCGCGCCGAAGGCACGCTCAGCGTCATCTGCCCCAAATGGATAGGCAGCCTCGATCTCGGCGACGCCATCGCCGCGTTCTCCGCCGCGCATCCCAAAATCCAGATCCGTTTCGAACTCGGCGGAATGTCGGACCGTACCTACGATTTCCTGGACAGCGGATTCGACATCGCCTTCCACACCCGGGACCTCAGGGACTCGAGCGTCCGTTTGAAGAAGATCTCCTCGCTGCCCTTCGTCCTGTGCGCCTCGCAGGAGTACACGGAGCGGCACGGCTCGCTCGCCCACCCCAACGACCTCGCCGCCCACGACTGCCTGGTGCACGTCAACGACCCCGTGTGGCGGATCGGCCACGGCCACGCGAGCACCCTGCACAAGATCCGCAACATCGCCTTCTCGTCGAACTCCTACATCGCCCTCCAGAAGGCCGCCGTGCACGGCCGCGGCATCGCCCTGCTGCCCCAGCGGCCCGCCTACGACGACCTGGTCTCCGGCGCCCTCCAGGTGCTGCTGCCCGAGCTGGCGGTGCCGGACCGCCCCCTGTTCGCCATCTACGGACCCGGCCGGGACACCCCGCGCAAGGTCAGCGTCTTCCTGGACTTCCTCGCCGGCTGGTTCTCCCAGAACCCGATTCCCGCTCTTCGCGCGTCATCGCCCACCACGGCGCAACAAACGATTGCGAACTGAGCGGGCCCCGGCCCATTGAGGCGCCCGAGACGGCGAACCTACGCTCGCCGGGCGAGACGGAAACGAGGAATCCATGGGAATCCAGAGAATCGAATCGGTCACCTACGGCATCGACGACCTTCCCGAATGCGTCACATTCTTCGAGGACTTCGGCCTTCTCCCGGTGGAGCGGACCGACGAGCACGCGGTGTTCGAGACACGCACCGGACAGACCCTCCACCTCGACACCGCACCCGGCCCCCCGCTGCCGCCCGCCGTGGAGAGCGGACCCACCCTGCTTGAGGTCGTCTGGGGCGTCGACACCCGGCAGGAACTCGACCGCCTGGTGGCCGCGGCCGGCCGGGACCGCGAGGTCCGGGAGAGCGCCGACGGCACGCACCACACCGTCGACCACAGCGGCTTCGGCGTCGGACTCACCCTCGCCCGGCCGAAGCGGGTCACCGTCGCACCCCGCCGCGCCAACACCCTGGGCGCCGTGGTCCGCTGGAACGAGGCCCTCACCCCGGTCACCCGCGCCCACCCCCTGCGCATGTGCCACGTCGCCCTCAACATCACCAAGGCCGGCCGGGAGGAGGCCGTCGCCTTCTACACCGACCGCCTCGGCTTCCGGCCCACCGACGTGGTCGAACCCATGGGCGTCTTCATGCGGGCCCCCGGCGACGACGACCAGCACACCATGCTGCTCTGCCACCGCCCCGACCGGACCGGCGTCAACCACGTCGCCTACGAGGTCCCCGGCTTCGACGACGTGATCGAGGGCGGCAACTTCATGATCGGGCGGGGCTGGCGCGAGGCCCGCAGACTGGGCCGCCACACCATCGGCTCCAACGTCTTCCGCTTCCTGCACGCCCCCTGCGGCGGACGCGTCGAGTACGCCGCCGACATGGACCGGGTCGACGACACCTACGAGACCCGCGTCCACGAGACCACCCCGCCCCACCACATCTGGGCCCTGCGCACCAACCGCGACCAGGACGACACCGTCCCGTCCTGACCCTGAGAGGGCACACATCCATGACCACCGATCACGGCCACCCCGCCGCCCGCATGTACATCGCGGGCCAGTGGTGCCAGGGGGCCACCGGCGACACCGCCCCCGTTGTGGACCCGGCCACCGAGGAGGTGATCGGGGACGTACCCCTGGCCGCACCGGCCGACCTGGACCGGGCGCTCGGCGCCGCCGCCGAGGGCTTCGCGGTGTGGCGCGCCACCCCCGTCGCCGAACGCACCCGCGTCCTGCACCGCGCCGCCGACCTGATCGCCGAACGCGCCCCGGACATCGGCCGCGTCATGACCCGGGAGCAGGGCAAGCCGCTCCACGAGTCGACCGGCGAGGCCCGGCGCACCGCCGAGACCCTGCGCTGGCACGCCGACGACGCCCGCCGCGCCTACGGCCGCATCATCCCCTCGGACCCCGGCACCCTCCTGACCGTCCGGCGCGAACCCATCGGCCCGGTCGCCGCCTTCGTCCCCTGGAACTTCCCCGTCGGCGGACCCAACCGCAAGATCTCCTCCGCGCTCTCCGCGGGCTGCTCCCTCGTCATCAAGGCCTCCGAGGAGACCCCGGCCACGGCGACGGAACTGGTCCGCTGCTACGCCGACGCGGGCCTGCCCACCGGCGTCCTGAACCTGGTCTTCGGCGAACCCGCCGAGGTCTCCGCCCACCTGATCTCCTCCCCGGTCACCCGCCTGGTCGCCTTCACCGGCTCCGTCCCGGTCGGCAAGCTCCTCGCGGCCAGGGCCGGCGAGGTCATGAAGCCCGCCCTGATGGAACTCGGCGGCCACGCCCCGGTGATCGTCTGCGCGGACGCCGACCCCGTGACGGCGGCCCGCAGCGCGGCCCGCGCCAAGTGGGCCAACGCCGGGCAGGTCTGCACCTCCCCGAGCCGGTTCCTCGTCCACGAGTCGCTCGTGGACGCGTTCACCGACGAGTTCGTCAGGGCCGCCGAGGCGGTCGTCGTCGGTCACGGGCTGACGGAGGGCACCACCATGGGCCCACTCGCCAACGAGCGCCGCCTCGAGGCCATGGAGCGGCTCACCGCCGACGCCGTCGCCCGCGGGGCCAAGGTCCGCACCGGCGGCGAGCGCCCGGACCGCCCCGGCTACTTCTTCCCCCCGACCGTCCTCACCGACGTACCGACGGACGCGGCACTCCTCTCCGAGGAACCCTTCGGGCCGCTCGCGCCGATCCTGCCGTTCCACGACCTCGACGAGGCGCTCGCCACCGCCAACGCGCTGCCCTACGGACTGGCCGCCTACGGCTTCACCGGCTCCGCCGCCACCGCCGAGAGACTGTCCGGCGAACTCCAGGCCGGCATCCTCTCCCTCAACCACTGCGGCGGCTCCGTCCACGAGGCCCCCTCCGGCGGCGTCAAGGACAGCGGCTACGGCCGCGAGGGCGGACCCGAGGCCCTGGACGCCTACCTGGTCACCAAGCGCGTCTCCCACCTGCTGGCGCCATGAGGTACGCACGCGTCTCGGCCGGCGGGCGGGCGGTCTGGGGCCGGGTGGGGGAGGAGCACGTCGAGCTGCTGTCCGGCTCCCCGCTCGAAGCGGCCCGCCCCGACACCATCGGCACGGTGCCGCGCGCCGACGCGCACTGGTTGCCGCCCGTCGTCCCGCCCGTCTTCTACGCGGTCGGCATGAACTACCCCCGGCACATCGCCCACGCCGGCGCCCCGACCCCGCGCCGGCCCGAGGTCGGCTACCGGGCCAACAACGCGCTCACCGGACACCTCTCACCGATCGTCAGACCGGCCGGGGTCACCGGCCGCTTCGAGGCCGAACCCGAACTCGTCGCCGTCATCGGCCGCACCCTCAGACACGCCGGCCACGACGAGGCCCGCGAGGCGGTCTTCGGCTGGACCATCGGCAACGACGTCAGCGCCCGCGCCTGGCAGCACCAGGACCGCACCTTCTGGCGCGGCAAGAACAGCGACACCTTCAAACCGATGGGCCCCTGGATCGAGACCGACGTCGACGCCCTCGCCCAGACGACGACGCTCCGCGTGAACGGCGAGACGCGCGCCGCGTACCCGACCGGCGACATGGTCTTCGACCCGTACGACCACATCGTCGAGGTCACCAGGCACATCACCATGCACCCCGGTGACGTGCTCTGGATGGGCGCCGAATCCGTCTGCCACCTCGAACCGGGCGACACCGTCGACGTAGAGATCAGCGGCATCGGCGTGCTGTCCAACCCCGTACACACCGAAGGGAACCCGTCATGAGCGCAGCGCCCCGCTACATCCATCACGTCAACTTCCCCACCACCGACCCCGACCGCACCGCCGACTGGTACGCCAAGGTCTTCGGCATGAAGCGGATCATGCCCAAGTCCAACACCCGCGTGGTGCTGATGACCCGGGGCACCTTCGACCTGCACTTCACGCCGGTCGAGGAGATGGAGCGCATGGCGCCCTACCACTTCGCCGTCGAGGTCGACGACTGGGACGACTTCCTCGCCCACCTCGGGGAGCTGGGCATCCGCCACACGCGACCCGTCCAGCGCCCCGAGAACCAGTCCAAGTTCTGCTACATCCACGACCCCGACCACACCATGATCGAACTCGTGTACCACGCCAAGCGGCCCAACTGAGCACGCCCGCTGAGGAGTTACTTCCATGCCCTACGCCGACTCCGACGGCATCTCCCTCTACTACGAGCGCCACGGCAGCGGCCCGGCGATCCTGTTCGTGCACGGCAGCGGCGGTCACCACGCCGCCTGGTGGCAGCAGGTCGCGGCCCTGCGCGAGGAGTTCACCGTCGTCACCGTCGACCTGCGCGGATTCGGCAGGTCCGACAGCTCCATGCCCGAGTTCGACGGCCAGGACTTCCCCAGCGACGTCGTCGCGGTCCTCGACCGGGAGGACCTCACCGACGTGATGCTCGTCGGCCAGTCCATCGGCTCCGTCGCCGCCCTCCGCGCCGGCCTCCTGCGCCCCGGACGCGTCGGCTCCGTCGTCCTCGGCCACTCCCTCGGCGGCATCAGCCACCCCGAGCTGAGGGAACTCGCCGCCGGCGACCGCGCCGAGGCCGTCAAGCTGCCGGTCGTCGACCGCCTGCTGACCAAGGCGTTCCAGCGCGAGCGCCCCGACCTCACCTTCCTCTTCCAGCAGATGGGCACCTTCAACGTCGCGAAGATGCAGGACCTGCGCAACCTCGACACCGACGGACCCTCCCTGGACGAGATACGGGCCTCCGGCGTCAAGGTCGCCTTCCTCGCCGGTGAGAAGGACGCGGTGCTCGGCGTCAAGACCGTCACCCGCGCCCACGAACTGCTGCCCGGCTCGCACCTGGAGATCGTCCCCGGCGCCCCGCACTCCATGTACTGGGAGACCCCGGAGCCGTACAACGCGGCCGTCGCCCGCCTGCGCCGCACCCTGACCACCCCGAAGGAAGCCGCATGAGCAACATCAGCCTCGACGCCGCCGAGGAGATCATCGCCGCCGCCCACCTGCGTGCCCGGGCGATCGGCAAGGCCGTGAGCGTCGCCGTCGTCGACGCCGGCGGATTCGTCGTCGCCGTCCGCCGCCCCGACGGCGCCCGCCCGCTCACCCCCGACATCGCCCGGGCCAAGGCGTACACCGCGGCCGTCATGCAGCGCCCCGGGAGGATGCTGAAGAAGTGGCAGGAGAGCCAGCCCGTCTTCTTCTCCCAGCTCTCCCAGCTCCCGGGGGCCGCGCTGCCCATCCTCGCCACCGAGGGCAGCGTCACCATCAAGAAGGACGGCGAGGTCATCGGCGGCCTCGGCATCGCGGGCGGCACCGCGGAGGAGGACCAGGTCATCGCCGACGAAGTCCTCGAAGCGCTCGGCTACGAACTGGAGTTCGCCGCCTGGGGTGTCGCCGGCACGCCCGCCGGCGACGCCGGAAAGGACGCCTGACCCATGGCCGACACCTTCAACTACCGCATCGACCACCACGGCAGCCTGGTCCGCCCCGCCGAACTCGTCGCCGCCCGCGCGGCCGGCGACCCCGAGGCGCTGCGGGCCGCCGAGACCCGCGCGGTCGAGGAGGCGGTGGCCCTCCAGCGCAAGCTGCGCTGCACGGTCGTCACCGACGGCGACCTGCCGCGCGAGGACTTCCGCACCGCCGTCCTCACCAGCGTCACCGGCTTCCGCCGCACGGACCGGACGGGCCCCGACGGCCTGGTCCGCTGGGTCGCCGAGTCCCTGCCGAAGGCGAACGGACCGCTGCTGCCCGGCTACGGCACCCGCCTGTCGGGGCTGACGGTGATCGCGCCGAAGGCGACGCTGCCGTCCCCGGCCTACCTCGCCGCCACCACCTTCGAACCCGGCCTCGGCCCGGCCTCCGCCCGTGAGCTGGGCGAGGCGCTGGCGGAGATCGTCCGGGCGGAGATCGCGCTGCTGGTCTCCGAGGGTGTACGCCTCGTCCAGCTCGACAACCCGCTCCTGCTGGACCACCTCGCCACCGACCCGTCCGCCCCCGGCGCTCTGTCCTTCGAGGACGCCCTCGCGGTGGACGCGGCGGCGGTACGGCCGGCCGAGCGCCCCGAAGGCGTCCGCGTCGGCGTCGCACCCGGCTGGACGGCGCCGGACGCCGTGGACCGGGCCCGCGCCGAGCGCCTCTACGCCACCGTCCCCGCGGACCGCTGGGTGCTGCCCTTCGACCGCGGAACCGACGCCGAACTGGACCTCGTACGGGCGCTGCCCGAGGACCGGGACGTGTGCCTGGGCGTGGTCGACGCGACCACACCCGAGCTGGAGGACATCGACACGGTGATGAAGCGGATCGACACCGTCGACACGTTCAAGGACATCGAGGACGCGGCCGTGGCGCCGTCCCGCGGCTTCGCCGACGTGGCGGCCCGGCCGCTCCTCGACGCCGGGGACCAGCGCCGGAAGCTGGTGCTGGTGGAGACGGTCGCCCGCTACTGCTGGGGCAACGAGTTCTGAGGACGGCCACCCTTGAGGAAGGCCGCCCTCACAACGTCTCGGCGAAGGTCACCGACCGCTCCGTCAGCAGCGGCCACACGGCCTTGACGATCTGCTCCTCGAAATGCGGCGCCGCCTTGTGCGCAGCGAACCCGGCGGCGTCGTCGTAGCACTCGTACAGCAGGAAGCCGCCGGGCTCGTCCACGACGGCGTGCACCTCGTACCGCTGGTTCGCGGGCTCCGCCCGGGTCGCCTCCCGCGCCCTCAGCAGCGCGGCACGCACCGCGTCCGCGTCGGCGGGTGCGCAACGGTAGTGGGCGACCAGTGCGTAGGCCATGTCTGGGCTCTCCTCGGCTCCCGGCGGCGCCGTGCGCGCCGTCCGGCCCGTCGATTCCAGCACGGACCGACCCGCGGGCGGCCCGCGCACGACGCAACCAATGCCTGCCGCCACGGGCCTGGTGAAGCCACCCCCGCATGGTGTGTCGTCGCGGTCATCCGCACCGCGGCCGACGTGCCGACGTAAGGAAGAAGTGATCCGATGCGCACTCTGGAAACGCTCCTCGGCGGAGAGTGGACGACGACCGGCGACTGGATCGACGTCCACGACCCGGCCGACGTCCGCACCCCCTTGGCCCGCGTCCCGGCCCTGTCCGCGAAGGACGTCACCCGGGCCTACGACCACGCCGAGCGGGCCTTCCCCGGCTGGAAGCGCGCCGGCCCCTTCGAGCGGGCCGGCGTCCTCACCCGCGCCGCCCGGCTGATCCGCGAACGCCTGGACGCGATCGCCGCCGACGTCACCGCCGAGAACGGCAAGACCCTGGCCGAGGCCCGCGGGGAGGCCGGCAAGGCCGCCGACTTCCTGGACTACTACGCCGGGCTCGCCCGCCAGGGCTACGGCACCCTCCTGCACGACGCCCGGCCCGACACCCGCACGTACACCCAGCGCGAACCCATCGGCGTCATCCTGGTCATCAGCCCCTGGAACGACCCGCTGATCACCCCGGCCCGCAAACTCGCCCCGCTGCTCGCCACCGGCAACGCGGCCGTCCTCAAACCGGCCACCGAGACCCCGGCGTCGGGCCTGCACCTCGCCCGCGCCCTGCACGACGCGGGCCTGCCCGCCGGCGTCCTGAACGTCGTCACCGGCCGCACCGCCGAGATCGAGGAAGCGCTCCTCGACGACCCCCGGATCGCCGGCATCACCTTCACCGGCTCCAACGCCGTCGGCAACCGCATCCGTCGCCGCCTCGCCGACCGGAGCGTCCGCTTCCAGGGCGAGCTGGGCGGCAAGAACGCCTCCGCCGTGCTGAAGGACGCCGACCTCCCCGCCGCCGCCCGGTCCGTCGCCGCCGCCTCCTTCGGCCAGGCCGGCCAGCGCTGCACCGCGACCAGCCGGGTCGTCGTCGAACGCCCGGTCTACGAGGAGTTCACCCGCCTCCTGGTCGCCGAGGTCGAGGCGCTCACCGTCGGCCCCGGCGGCGACCCGGCCACCACCCTGTGCCCGCTGGCGAGCCCACGGCAGCGCGACGCCGTCCTCGCCGACCTGGACCGCGCCGTCGAACAGGGCGCCACGGTGCTCACCGGCGGCAGGGCGGACACCGGCGGCGAGCGCGCGCACGGCTGCTACGTGCTGCCCACCGTCCTCGCCGACGTGCGCCCCGGCACGGACCTCTGGCGCGACGAGGTCTTCGGCCCGGTCCTCGCGCTGCGCGCCGTGGACGACTTCGCCGCGGCCGTCGACGCGGTCAACGACTCCGACTACGGGCTCGCCGCCGCCGTCTTCACCCGCGACCTCGCCCGCGCGTACCGCTTCGCCGACGAGGCCGAGTGCGGCCAGGTCGCCGTCAACACCACCACCACCGGCTGGGACGTCCACCTGCCCTTCGGCGGCTTTCACGACTCGGGCACGGCCTACAAGGAGCAGGGCGAAGAGGTCCTGCGCTTCTCCACCCGGGTCAAGACGGTCGCCGTCCACTTCGGCCCGGCGGAGGGGGAGACCGATGGCTGACGAGACGGTCGGCGTCGTCGGCGCCGGCATCGTGGGCCTGGCCACGGCCCGCGAGATCGCGCTCCGGCGCCCCGGCACCCGCGTCGTCGTGTTCGAGAAGGAACAGCGGGTCGCCGAGCACCAGACCGGCCACAACTCCGGCGTCGTGCACGCCGGTATCTACTACACACCCGGCAGCCTGAAGGCGGAGCTGTGCGTGCGCGGGGTGTCCCTGCTGCGCGAGTACTGCCAGGACCGCGGGCTGCCGTACCGGGAGGTCGGCAAGCTCGTGACCGCCGTCCGCGCGGACGAACTGGACCGCATGGACCGCCTCTACGAGCGCGCGAAGCACAACCACGTGCCCGATCTGCGCAAGGTCTCCAAGAACGAGATCAAGGAGCTGGAGCCGCACGCCGGAGGCATCGCCGCCCTGCACTCCCCGCGCACGGCCATCACCGACTATCCGGCGATCGCCCGCGAGTTCGCCCAGGACGTCACGGACTCCGGCGGCGAGGTCAGGCACGGCTTCTCCGTCACCGGCATCGCGCACCCGACCGGCGGGGTCGAGGTCGCCTCGGCGCGGGAACGCGTGCGGGTCGACCGGCTGATCCTCTGCGCCGGCCTCCAGTCGGACTCGGTCGCGCGGCTCGCCCGGGACCGGCCCGAACCCCGGATCGTCCCGTTCCGGGGCGAGTACCTGCTGCTCCGGCCGGACCGCGCCCACCTCGTACGCGGCCTGGTCTACCCGGTGCCCGACCCCCGCTACCCGTTCCTCGGCGTGCACTTCACACCCCGCGTCGACGGCACGGTGGAGGTCGGACCCAACGCGGTCCTGGCCCTGGCCAGGGAGGGGTACCGGCTCACCGACGTCTCCCCGCGCGACCTGCTCGGCCTCGCCGCCTACCCCGGCACGTGGCGGATGGCGGCCCGGCACTGGCGCACCGGCCTCAAGGAGTACCGGGGCGCGCTGTCCACGGCCGCCTTCATGAAGGACGCGGGCCGCTACGTCCCCGGCGTCGGCCCGGCGGACGTGGTCCGCGGGGGAGCGGGCGTCCGGGCCCAGGCCCTGGACCGGGACGGCACCCTCGTCGACGACTTCCGCATCCACCGGGCCGGCCGGGTCACCGCCGTGCGCAACGCGCCCTCCCCGGCCGCCACGGCCTCCATGGCCATCGCGGAGCACATCGCCGGCGCGGTCTTCGGCGACGCCTGACGCACCCCGGGAACGCCCTGCGTGCGGCTCGTTTCCGCGCAACTACAGCTTGCGCGCCGGGCTCTCGGCAAGGCCCCGCCGTCCGCCTAGCGTTCCCCGCGCAGCACCTCACCACCCCGTTCGAGAAAGCGAGTTCACCCCATGTTCGTCGTCGACACCCAGATCCACATCTGGACGGAAGAGACCCCGGACCGCCCCTGGGTCCCGGGCGCCCGCGAGCGCATCCGCCTCAACGGCCACCGCGAGGACCCCTTCTCCTACGAGGAGGCGCTGGAGCTGATGGACGAGGCCGGCGTCAACCGGGCGCTGATCCTGCCGCCGTCCTGGGAGGGCAACCGCATCGACTACGCCCTGGAGGCCTGCGAGGCCCACCCGGACCGCTTCGGCATCATGGCCCGCGTCCCGCAGGACAACGAGGCCGAGGGCACCGCGATGCTGACGGACTTCGCCCAGAACCCGCACGTCAAGGGCGTCCGGCTCACCTTCCACCGCCCGCAGGACCGCAACTGGATGATCGACGGCACCAACGACTGGTACTGGCCGATCGCCGAGCAGCTCGCCATCCCCACCATGGTCCACGCGCCGATCTGGAAGCGGGAGCTGGGCGAGATCGCCGCCAAGCACCCCGAGCTGAGGATCATCATCGACCACATGGGCATCATGGCCCGCTGCGTGGACGACGCGATCGGCTACTGGGTGTCGGAGACCGCCGACCTGGCCGCCCACCCGAACATCTACGTGAAGGTCTCGGCGCTGCCGGGCTACTCGACGCAGCCCTTCCCCAACAACAACATCCAGAAGTACGTCCGCGAGATGGTCGACCGGATGGGCCCGCGGCGCTGCTTCTACGGCACCGACATCACCCGCCTGCTCGGACACGGCATCACCTACACCGACACCATCGAGCAGTTCACCAAGCACTGGGACTTCACACCCGACGAGCTCGAATGGATCATGGGCCGCGGCATCTCCGAGGTCCTGAACTGGCCGTACGAGGGCTGAGGACACACGAGATGACGACGGACAGCACGAACGGGCCGAGCCCCGAAAGCCGTGACGGCGGCGACGCGCTCGTGAGCGCCCTCAACGCCCTCGGCGCCGACCACGTCTTCTGCTCCTCGGGCTCCGAATGGGCCCCGGTGTGGGAGTCCCTGGCCCGGCGCCACCGCGACGGTGCGCCGGCACCGGAGTACCTCGACCTCACCCACGAGACGGTGGCGGTCGGCATGGCCACCGGCTACGGACTGATCAGTCGCCGCCCGCAGGCCGTACTCCTGCACGCTGCCCCCGGCCTGCTCCAGGGCTCGATGGCCGTGCACGGGGCGCTCCTCGCCGGTGTCCCGATGCTGGTCGCCTCCTCCGAGTCGACGACGTACGGCGACGGACCGGGCCAGGACCCGGGCGGCCAGTGGTACCGCAACCTGTCCGTCGTCGGCGGCCCGCACCACGTGGCCCAGCCGTTCACCAAGTGGGCCAATGAGGCAGCCGACATCAGCACCCTGCCCACCATGGTCACGCGGGCCGCGGAGCTGGCCTGGCGGGCCCCGGCCGGTCCCGCCTACCTCAACATCCCGCTGGAGATCCTGCTGGAGGACTGGGACGGCCGCGAGGCCGGGCCCGTCGCCCCGCCGGGCGCCACACACAGCTCGCCCGAAGAGGCCGACGCCGTCGCGGAGTTGATCCGCGCGGCGAAGAACCCGGTGGTCGTCACCGAGACGGCCGGACGCGAGGCGGGCGGTCTCGAGTCCCTGGTCGCCTTCGCCGAGGCATGGCGGATCCCGGTCGTCGAGCCCGACTCCGCGGTGTGCGGCAACTTCCCGCGCACCCACCCGCTGCACGCGGGCAGCGACATCGGTCCGTGGATGGACGAGGCGGACCTGATCCTCCTGGTCAACTGCCGGGCGCCCTTCTATCCGCCGAGCCGCCGGCCGGCCAGGGCGAAGGTCGTCGTCATCGACCAGGTGCCGCAGCGCCCGCACATCGCCTACCAGGTCCTCTTCGCCGACAAATACCTGGAGGGCGACGTCGCGAACACCCTGCGCCAACTGGCCAGGAGGGCCACGGACCTGGACCCGGCCGCGGTGGCCGCCCGGGACGCGGCCCAGGAGGAACGGCACGCCGCCGAGCGGGCGGCCGTCGCCGCCGCCGAGTCCCGGGCCGAGCGGTCCGGGGAGGGCGTCGACCCGGTCCACGTCGCCGCCACCCTGCGCGGACTCCTGGACGGCCGGGACGGCATCGTCGTCGACGAGACCATCACCCACAGCCGCGTCGTCAAACGGCACCTGCGCACCGCCGGACCCGACTCCTACTTCTACGTCCAGGGCGGCCTCGGCCAGGGCATCGCCGTCGCCCTCGGCGTCAAACTCGCCGCGAGGGAACGCCCGGTGGTCCTCACCGTCGGCGACGGCGCCTTCACCTACAACCCGGTGATCCCGTCGTACGACGCCGCCAGGACCTACGACCTCCCGGTGCTGGTCGTGATCTTCAACAACCGTGTCTACAAGTCGATGAACCTCAACCACCGCCGCTTCTACCCCGACGGCGCGGCCGCCGAGACCGGCGAGTGGCTCGGCACCGACCTGCACCGCCTGCCCCGGCTCGCCGCCTTCGCCGAACCGTTCGGGATGCACACCGAGACCGTCGACACCACCGACGCCCTCGCACCCGCGCTGGAGCGCGCGCTGAAGGCCGTCACGGAGGGCACCACCGCCGTCGTCGACGTCCTCGTCACCCGCTGACCCAGGAGACCCCGCACCATGACAGACACCCCCGCCCCCGGGCCGGTCGAGATCCGCGTCCCCGCCGACGACCTGCGCGCCTTCGCCGCCGCCCTCCTGGAGAAGGGCGGCCTCGGCCCCGCACCCGCCCGCACCACCGCCGACGTCTTCGTCTGGGCGGCGCTGCGCGGCGTCGAGTCCCACGGCATCGCACGCGTCCCCGCCTACCTCGACCTGCTCGCCAAGGGCGTCGCCAACGCCACGCCCGGCCTCCGGGTCGAGTCGGCCACCCCGGCCGCGGCCGTGATCGACGCCGACCGCGCCCCCGGTCCGGTCGCCCTGTCCGCCGCCGCCGACGAGGCGGTCGAACGGGCCCGTGCCTTCGGCATCGCCTCCGTCGGCGTGCGCCGCACCGTCCACACCGGCGCCATCGGCTACTACGTCTCCCGGATCGCCGAACAGGGCCTGGTCGGCCTCGGGTTCGTGGCCGGCATGCCCAACATGGGCTACACCGGCGTCAAGGGCGCCGCCGTCGCCACCAGCCCCCTGGCCGTCGCGGTCCCGGCCGCCGACCGCGCCCCGCTGCTGCTCGACATGGCCACCGCCACCATCGCCCTCGGCAGGATCCGCCAGGCGAAGGCCAACGGCACCCCGCTGCCCGAGAACGCCGCCGCCACCGCGGACGGCACCCCCACCACCGACCCCGAGCAGGCGGTCATGCCGCTCCCGCTCGGCGGCGCCAAGGGCTCGGGCATGTCCCTCGCCTTCGAGCTGCTGACCAGTGTCCTGGTCGGCGCGCCGATCCTCTCGTCCTTCCACTCCGACGACCCCGCCGGTCGCGAACACCGGCAGAACGCCCTGCTCATCGCCGTCGACCCGGCCGCCTTCGGCGGGAGCGCGGCCGACTTCACCAAGGCCGTGGACGACACCCTCGGCACCCTGAAGGGCCTGCCGGTCGCGGACGGCGCGGACGGGGTGTACTACCCCGGTGAGCGCAGCGCCGCCGTGGCAGTGGAGCGCGGCGCGCGGGGCGTGCCGGTGGCACCGAAGGTCTGGCGCGAACTGACCCGGCGGGCCGCGGCGCTCGGCGTCACACCGCCGGACGTCGTCCCGTCCCCCGGATGAGGTAGGGTTGACCAGCGCGATCACGGGAATCCGCGGATCGCGCACCGGGACGTGGCGCAGCTTGGTAGCGCACTTGACTGGGGGTCAAGGGGTCGCAGGTTCAAATCCTGTCGTCCCGACGGTGGTGAAGGGTCCTCGCGGGCGACAGCTCGCGGGGGCCTTTTCTTGCTGGGCGGACACCCTCTTGACGCGCCCCGGACCCGGGCCGACACTTCCCGAGTAATCCTAGTGAATAGGTAGGGAAACGTGGGGAGAACCATGTCCGTCACACCGCTCACCCCCGCTCCCGCCTTCCGGGGCCGGATCGGCCGCGACCCGCGCAGCGGGCACTACGCAGTGCCGCGCCGCTACCGCCTCCACCTGTCGCCCGGTCACGACGACTGTCTGGGCATCGCCGTCGTGCACAGCCTTCTCGCCCTGGACGAGATCTGTCCGGTCACTTTCCTGGACCCGGTCCCCGACCGCGCCGACGGCGGCCACTCCGTCCTGCGCCCCCTCTACGAGGCGAGCGCCCACCACTACCGGGGCCCGGCCGTCGCGCCGGTGCTCAGCGACGGCTGGTCCGGCCGGATCGTGTCCACGCACGCGCGCGACATCATGCGCGACCTCGCCCGCTCCTTCACCCCCGCCGCCGGTCCGGTGCTGTACCCGTGCGGTGCCGAGGCGGAGCTGGCGGCCGTCGAGCAGCTGTGCGTCCGGGCCCCCGACCCCGCGGCGCTGCCCGGCGTACTGGACGTCCTGGAGCGGCGCCTGACCGCGCACACCCACGTCGTCGGCGACCGGCTCACCGCGGCCGACGTCGAGGTGTGGGCGGCCCTCGTCCGGCGCGGCGGCCCCGGCCACGGCGCCGACCACCCCGCCCTGTGGTCCCACGTGCGGAACCTGACCGCGCACCCCGCCTTCGGCCGGCACCTCGCGGGCCGTCCCGCCTGACGGAAGGGCGCCGGCACCCGCCGGCTCACGGAAGTCGCCGTGTCCGCCGCCCCCCCGCGGCGGACACGGCATGTGCCGCGGACGTCACCCTCCCCCGAAGGTGGCGTCCGCGGCCGGCCCCCGGCGCCGGACTGTGGCCGCGGCGCCCGGGTGCTTGTGGAGCCGCGCGGTCACCAGCACATGACCGCGGTCTCGCCCGCACCCCACGAGGAGTACAGGCGCACCCGGACGACATAGCGGCGGCCCTTGACGAAACGGGCCCTGATGGTGGCGCTGCGGGAGGTGCCGCCGTCGTCCTGTCCCGCGAGGAAGCGGGGCACGCCGTCCCGCTCCTCGAAGACCACGACGACGGCGTCGCTGTCCCCGAACGTGCCCACCGTGTACTCGCGGGTCTCCGGCGGGTCCAGACGGAAGTCGGCCTGCTCGCCGGGTCCGAGGCCGAGCGGCACCGAACGGAACGGCACCAGCGGACCCGGCCGGCCGGTGGGCGGGTACCAGCGCAGGGCGAACTCCTTGTCGGCGGCGGACAGGGTGCCGGGCGGCTGGAGACCCGAGCGGTAGTGCTCGGGCTCCAGTATCAGACCCGACGGGAAGGGGTACTCCATGATCGACTGCGGGTCCCAGACCGGTCCGTTGGCCTCGTCGCCGTCGAGCTTGCGCAGGATGTTGTGGAAGGTCCGCTCCCGGCTCCAGTGGTTGGGCGGGCCCGCCAGCTCGGCGTAGACCGCCTCGTCGTCCCAGAGGATGCCCGCGAACGGGCTCTGGTGCTCGTGCAGCATGCCGAGCGCGTGCCCGATCTGGTGCAGGGCCGTCGCGCGCTCACCCGGCGCGGTCAGGTCCCAGCCGAAATTCATCGTGCGGTCGTTCAGTCCGACCCGGAGCGCGTCCTTGCCGATCGCCGACCAGGATCCGTCACCGGGCTGGAAGCCGATGCGCAGCTCCGCCTCCGAGCGGTCCCGCACCTCGGTGAGATCGAGCCCGATGCCGAGGTCCCGCCACTCCCGGAAGCAGTCGCGCACCACGTCCCGCTGCTCCTCGGTCCCCGCCCACGATTCCCGCCGCGGCCGGCCGGACCCCCGCATGGGGACCACCGAGTCGTCGGTGTCGCCACCCAGGAAGCAGTAGTGCAGAACGGTTCCGCCGACCCACATCCGCTGCCCGCCGACGAGCGCGGCGACACGCTCGGCGGCCAGCCCCGCCGCGAACGCGGGGAGCGGCTGCTGCGCGAGCGAGCAGTAGCGTGCGGTCATGGCCCCCAGACTGCCGTCCGGCCGGGATCCGGCGCCTGAGTCGGGGGGTACTCAAGTCACCCTGTATCAGGGATGAGTAAGCCGACTCATGTTGTCGTGACGACTTCTCTGCGGGACGCGAAGACGCTTCGGACGCCCTGGCCGTTCACCGGGCGGACGGACGAACTGGAACTGGTGCGCCGGTCCGTGGCCGCCGGACGGGGCGGCCTCGTGGTGACGGGCCCGGCAGGCTTCGGCAAGACCAGGCTCGTGACCGAGGCCCTGCGCGGCCTGGACTGCGCCCGCGCGGCCGGTACGCCCGAGACCCGGGACATCCCCTTCGCCGCCTTCGCCCACCTGCTGCCCGAGAGCGTCACACTGCACCGCGCGGTACACCTGCTGTCCGGCGTACGGCTGCTGCTGGTCGACGACGCGCACCTGCTCGACAGCGCCTCCGCCGCCCTGGTGCACCAGCTCGCCCTGCACGGCCGCACCCGCCTCCTGGTGGTCGCCACCGAGGGCGCCGCCGTACCGGGCGCGGTGTCCCGGCTGTGGTCCGGGGAACTGCTGCCGCGCCTCGTCCTGGAGCCGCTGCCCCGCGAGGAGACCGCCGAACTGCTCACGGCGGGAGCGGGCACCGGCCTGGAGCCGCTCACCGCCGACCGGCTGCACCGCCTGTGCCGGGGGGACCTGCGGCTGCTGCGCGACCTGCTGACCGCCGTGCGCGAGCGCGGTCTGCTCGTGCCGGTGCCCGGTACGGACCAGCGGGCCTGGCGGGGGCCCGTACCGATCACCGTGGCGGTGCGGGAGCGCACCGCGCACCTCCTCGACCGCGAGCGCGCCGAGGAGCGCGAGACGCTCGAACGCCTGGCCTTCGCCGAGCCCCTGCCCCTGGACCCGGACGCCCTCGACGTACGGATCCTGGAGCGCCTGGAGGCGGACGGCCTGGTCACGGTCGACGACCGGGGCACCGCCCGGCTCGCCCACCCCCTGCACGGCCCGGTCCTGCGCGCCGCCGCGGGCCGGCTGCGCGCCCGGCGCCTGGCCCGCACCCCCGACCAGTACGGCCCCGCCCTGGCGGCGGAGCGGGCCGCCCTCGCACTGCGCATCGAACAGGCCGACGTACGGGAACTGGAGACGCCCGTGGGGGAGTGGCTGGCGGCCGAGGGAGCGCCGCTGCCGGCCGGGTACGCGGCGCTGCGCGCCCGGTTCGCCCGGTTGCGCGGGCGGCTGAGCGAGGCCGCCGCGTGGGCCCGGGAGGGACTGCGGACGAGCCTCGACGACTCCTCCTGCCTCAATGAACTCGCCCTGGCCACCGCACAGTCGGGCGCGACACCGGCGGAGAGCCACGGTACGGCCGCCTGGGCCGCCGCCGCGCGCGGCGACCTCGACGAGGCCGTCCGGGCGGCCGGTTCCGGCGACCCGTACGACGCCGTACGGCTCGGCGCCCCCGACCGGGCCGCCGGGCGGCTGACCGGCGTCTTCGCCGAGCACGCCGACGCCCTCGCGCGCGAGGACGGACCGGCGCTCGACCGGGTGGCCGAGGAGCTGGAGCGGCGCGGCTTCCTGCTGTTCGCGGCCGAGGCGCACGCCCAGGCGGTGCCCGCCCACCGTGACCCGCGCGCCGCCCGTACCGCCCGCACCCGCGCCGCCGCCCTCGCCAGGCGCTGCCAGGGCGCCCGCACCCCGGCCCTGTCCGGACTGGTGCTCGGCGAACTCACCGCCCGCCAGCGGCAGATCGTCACGCTGGCCGCCGCGGGTCTGAGCAACCGGCAGATCGCGGAGCGGCTCACCCTGTCCGTCCGCACCGTCGGCAACCACCTCTACGGCGCCTACACCCGCCTCGGCGCCGGTGACCGCGGCGCCCTGCCCTGGCTGATGGACCTGCCCGAGTCCCAGCCCGCCTGACGCGGTCGGCGGCCCGGTCTCAGGCCGCCCCGAACGCCGAGAAGGCCCAGCCGGTCGCCTGGTGCACCGCGTCGCCCGGCAGCGCGGCCCGCGCGTCGCGCAGCGCCTCAGCCAGCGACAGACCGGCGTCCAGGCCCTTGTGCAGGGTGAGCATCAGCGGCACCACCGCGGCGTCGTTGACCGGCGCGCTGCACGCGACCACGCCTGCCGTGCCCAGCGGCAGCAGCGCGGTGACCAGCCCGAGCAGCTCGTCCGCGCCGACCGACGCGAACCGCGCGGTGTCGCAGCAGGACAGGATGATCCGGTACGGGCTGCGGTCGAGGCGCTCCAGGTCGTGCACGATGAGCGGACCGTCCGCCATGCGCAGCGACGAGAACAGCGGGCTGTCCGCACGGAAGGTGCCGTGCGCGGCGATGTGCGCCAACGCGGCCCCGTCCAACTCCCGCAACACCCGCGGCACGCGCGCCGCGTCACCCTCCAGCACGGTGGGCCGCGGCACGGGGTCGTCGGGGGAACCGGCCCCGCCGCCCGGGACGCCATACCGGCCGACGGGGCCGAGCGCCAGGGCCGTCCGGTCGGGTGTCCCGTCGGTGGGGTCGGGCGTCTCGTCCGTGCGGCCCAGCGTCCCGTCGGTGGGGTCGGACGCCCCGTCTGTCCGGCCCAGCGTCCCGTCGGTGGGGTCGGACGCCCCGTCTGTCCGGCCCAGCGTCCCATCGGTGGGGTCGGGTGTCCCGTCTGTACGGCCCAGCGTCCCGCCCGTGCGCTCGGGCGCCCCGTCCGTGTCGTCGGGCGCCCCGTCCATGCGGCTCAGTGCCCCGACGGCAGGACCGAGCCTCCCGTCCGTGCCACCCCGCTGCCCGTCTGCGCGGCGCGGCTTCCCGTCCGCGCGGCCGATCCCCGCGTCCGCGCCGTCGGACGCCCCGCGCACCGGCCCCCTGTACGCATCGGCGCCGGGCGCGCCCGGCGCCACCCCGTACCGCTCCGCCAGCTCCGTCACCTCGGCGCCGCCGCTCGCCAGCCCCGGCCCGCGGACCAGGACCTGGCGGCCGCCGGGCGGTGGGGCCGTGTCCCTCGCCCGCAGCCAGCTGCTCGCCGACGGCGACACGCTCAGTACCCGCTCGCGCAGCGCGGGCAGCAGGGCCCACGGCACCCGGTGCAGGCGGCCGGGCGGGACCACCACCACCGGACCGGAGCCGAGGTGGGCCGCGGCAGGGCCGAGCAGCAGCTCCTGGAGGCGCGCGCCCGCCGCCTCCACCAGGGGCAGCCGCGCCTCCGCCCCCGGGTGGGCCAGCCGCCGCAGCCCGGCCTGCACGTGCTCCGCCTCCCGTTCCGCCTCGGCCAGCAGCCCGGCCTCGAAGCGCCGCACCCGTCCCTGTCCGCACAGCAGTACGTGCACGCGCCCGTCGAGCACGGCCAGTTCCACCAGCCGTACGTCGTCCCCCAGCCGCCGCAGCAGCCGCCCCACGTCGAACCGGTCGCCGTCGCCGGGCGCCTCGCCCCGCATGTGCAGGGTGCGGGACCGGATCTCCCGCTCCAGGCGCCGCTGTTCGCGCTCCAGGGCGGGGACGGGCCGGCCGCCGTCCGTGCGGGCCTCCTCCGCGCGGGCGGCGATCTCCCGGAACGCCGTCATGCCGCTCAGCAGCGCGGGATCGGCCGGCGGCCGGGTCGGCGGCGCCGTCAGCACCGTCGCCCGCCAGCGCTCGCTCCACACCAGCAGCCGCCGCGGCCCGCCCGAGACCAGACTGGCCTCCTGCGCGAGCGCCGCCAGTTCGGCCCCCTGCGCCGTGGCCCGGGCCCGCAGCTCCGAGGCGCCCAGCGTCATCCGGTGGTCGTCGAGCACGTCCAGGCCCCGCCTGCAGGCCTCCAGCACCCCCCGCGCCGACCCCGCCGCCCGGGCCCGCAGCGCCTGCGCCGCCCAGCCCGTCATCCGCGCCAGCGGCGGCCCGCCGTGCCGACTGCGCGCGGCCACCGCCAGATGCCGTTCCGCGTCCGCCGTCCAGCCGAGACCGAGCGCGATCCGGCCCGCGAGCAGCGACGCCTCCGGCGCGGCCGGCGCCCCGAAGGCGGCCAGCCGCTCGGCCACCGCCGCCGCGTCCGCGACCAGCCGCCCCGACGCGCGCCCCGTGGCGACCCGCGCCTCCAGCAGCACCAGCCGGGCGTGCGTCTCGTACCAGGTGCGCCGCTGCCCGGCGAACAGCCGCACCGCCAGCGCCGCGCGCGCCAGCGAGGTCCGGGGCTCGCCCGCCAGCCGGGCCGCCCGCGCGGCGACCAGCAGCAGCTCGGCCCTGCGGGTGGACTGCCCGCCGATCCCGTCCAGCGCGGCCGTCGCCGCGTCCGCCTCGGCCAGCGCCTCCGTGGCGAGCCCCGCCGCCATCAGCACCTCGCACCGCCGGATGGTGAGCATGAACGTCGGCGTGCCCAGCTTCGCGTACCGCTCCTCCGCCTCGTCAAGGAGCCGCAGCGCCGCCGGCACGTCACCGGACCGGAACGCCGCGAGCCCCCGGCTCTCCACCGCGTCCGCCTTGTCGTGCTCCTGGCCGGTGGTGTCCCACAGCCGCTCCGCCGCCGTGAAGTCGGCGTCCGCGCGCTCCACCGAGCCGAGCGCCAGATGCACGGTCGCCCGCAGCGTCAGCGCCCGCGCCGTCCAGATCACGTCGTCCGCCTGCCGCAGCACCGGGATCGCCCGCCGCACGTCCTCCAGCGCCTCGCCGTGCCGCCCGAGCACCCACCAGACGTACGCCCGCCGGTACAGCACCCGCGCCCTGGTGTGCCCGGTCCCGCGCGCCACGCCCCGCTCGAACGCGGCCAGCCCCTCCCGCGTGCGCCCCGCATGCACCAACGCGACCCCGAGCGTGGCCAGTACGTCCGCCTCCCGCTCGGGCGAGTCCGCGCGGGAGGCCAGATCCCGGGCGCGCCGCAGCTGGGCCAGGGCCAGCCGGGTGTCGCCGAAGTCCCGCTGCCAGATGCCGATCACCTGATGGGCGACCGAGGCGTGCAGCGGCGACGGATCGGCCGCGAGCAGTTCCTCCGCCCGCGCCAGCGCTTCGTTGGGGGCGGCGAACACCATGGGCAGCAGTTGGAGAACCGAGTCGTTTCCCGCCGTCACCCCACGGATGGTAGTGCTCCGGAACCACACCCCACAGGTTCGAGTCTGTATCAATCGGCCACCCCGGGACTCTGATTGACGAACGCGGCCCAGACCGCAGCAAGACCGCAGCCGGACGCGGCCACGACCGCCGTCACCGCCGCCGACGTGGAGGACATGCCATGGCACCACAGCGATTCCACGAGCAGTTCGACCAGATCCAGCGCTCGATGCCGGACATCCCGCTGGCGATGGGCCCGGACGACTCCGCCGAGTTCTTCTACGAGAAGGGCGTCGTCCTCGCCCGCGACGGCGAAGAGGCCCGCATCGTCGAGGACACCGTGCGTGACCACTTCACCGCGATGTCCGGACTCACCTCGGACTCCGTGCGCCGCACCGGCCCCGAGACCAACCGCACCGGCATCACCCGCATCCGGGTCGGCGAGGCGGACGAGGGCGACCGCGGCACCGACTCCACCGTCGCCCACGCCCTGCGCTCCCTGCGGACCGTGGAGGGCCGCGCGGGCCGCCGGCTGATCAGCCGCAACCACGTCGTCTCCATCGCCGTCAACGCCTGCCCCGGCGACGAACCCGTACCGGTCCCGGTCAGCGAGCCGCCGAACCCGGCAGCCGCCGGGACGCCGTACGACGAGGAGAGCGCCGTGGGCGTCCTCGTCATCGACACCGGCCTCATGAACGACTACCGCTCCTACCCGCTGCTGGCCCACACCGACGGCGACGCCCAGCTCAAGGAGTGCGACGACGACGGCGTCCTGCTGCAGTACGTCGGCCACGGCACCTTCATCGCCGGGCTCGTCGCCGCCGTCGCCCCCAACACCGACGTGACCGTCCTGGGCACCCTCAACGACGCCGGGGCCATCCTGGAGTCCGAGCTGGGCGAGAAGCTCTTCGAGGCCGTCGACCGCGGCGGCTGGCCCGAGGTCCTCAGCCTCTCCGCCGGCACCTCCAACGGCCGCGTCGACGGCCTGCTCGGGGTGCACGCCTTCATGGAGGAACTGCGCGACCAGCGCACCCTGCTCGTCGCCGCCGCCGGCAACAACGCCAGCGCCACGCCGTTCTGGCCCGCCGCCTACGCCGACCTGCCCGGCTGGGAGAACTCGGTGCTGTCGGTCGGCGCGCTGCGCTCCGACGGCGAGTTCGGCGCCTGCTTCAGCAACCACGGCGGCTGGGTCAAGGTCTACGCCCCGGGCGAGCGCCTCACCAGCGCGCTGACCGGCTTCGGGACCCCCGTGCCGTACGTCTACCAGCACTCCACCTACGACGCCTGCCGGTTCGGGTTCGCCTATCCCTGCACCTGCCAGTACCCCCGGCACAACGGACTGCTCAGCGAGCCGGGCGAGGCGCCCGCCAAGCCGGACCAGGTGATGTTCGAGGGGCACGCGCAGTGGAGCGGCACCTCCTTCGCCACCCCGGTGGTCGCGGGTCTCGTCGCCGCCCACATGACGGCCCACAAGGAGACCGACCCGCGCGCGGCCCGGACGCAGCTCCTCGCGGCCAACACCGAGTACGCGGAGGTGCGGGGCGCGCATGTCCCCGCGCTGCTGCCGCCCACCTGGCACCCGGTCACCGTCGACCCGTCGGCCGGCGGGTCGTGAGCGTCCTGACGGCGGCCGGAAGCACTCGCTCCACGGCGTACGATGACGTGTCGTACACGAGGGGTGGGACCGTGGACCGTGCACATGTCGGGGCGCTCGTCCAGTCGGCCGCCGACGGGGACGCGGCGGCCTGGAAGTCACTGGTGGACGGGCTCGGCCCGCTGGTGTGGTCCGTCGTGCGGGCACACGGGCTGTCCGACGCCGACGCGCACGAGGTGTACCAGACCGCCTGGTTCCGGTTCGCCCAGCACCTGGGGCGGATCCGCGAACCGGAGAAGACCGGCTCCTGGCTGGCGAGCACGGCACGCCACGAGTGCCTGAAGCTGCTGAGGGCCTCGAAGCGGTGGACGCCGACGGACGACCCGCAGCTGCTCGACCGGCCGAGCGAGGACCGTACGCCGGAGGAGTCGGTGCTCGACTCCGAGGAGGCCGCCGCGCAGACCGAGCGGGTGCGCAGGCTGTGGCAGGAGTTCGAGGAACTGGGCGAGCGGTGCCGCCAGTTGCTGCGGGTGCTGATCGCCTCGCCGCCGCCCAGCTATCAGGAGGTGTCCGCCGCGCTGGGGATCGCGGTGGGCAGCATCGGACCCATGCGCCAGCGCTGTCTGCGCCGGCTGCGGGCCCGGCTGGAGACACGGGGGACGGTATGACCGACCGGCACGACGACTTCGACGGGCTCGACGACTTCGACGAGCCCCGCGACGGACTTCCCGAGGGGGCGTACGCGGACGGCGACCCGGACGACGGCCTGCTGGAGGAGGAGCTGCGGCAGGCGGCCGCGATCCTGGACCCGGTTCCGGCCGCCCTGCGCCAGGTCGCCGTCGACGCCTTCGCGCTGCACGACCTCGACGCCCGCGTCGCCGAGCTGACCTTCGACTCGCTGGTCGACGCCATCCCGGTCCGGGGGGAGACGGACCCGCCGCGGATGCTGACCTTCCGCGGCGACGGGGTGACCGTCGACGTGGAGGTCACCGCGGACGGCCTGATCGGCCAGGTGCTGCCGCCGGGCCCGGCCGGGATCGAGGTGCTAGGCGGCCCCCGGGCGCACGCCCGGCTGACCGCCGACGACATGGGCCGGTTCACCGGCGACGCCCCGCCCGCGGGCCCGTTCGCGCTGCGGCTGCGGACCGGCGGCGAGGTGGTCGTGACGGAGTGGCTGCGCGCCTGACCCGGCGGCGGCGGGGCGGCGGCCGCCGGGGTCAGACCGACACGGCGTCCACCAGTGCCGCGAGTGACCGCGCCAGGCGGGGCAGGCCGGGGCCGGCCGGGCCGCCGGGCTCGGTCATGTAGGTGTCCCGGCGGATCTCCACCATCAGCGCGCGGACCTCGTGCCGCTTCCCGTAGAAGTCCAGCGGTACGTACGTCCCGCCGAAGGGGCTGTCCAGGCCCGTCTCCCCGCACGGCTCGAACGCCGCCCGGGCCGCCGCGAGCAGCCCGGGCGGGGTGTGGAAGGAGTCGGTGCCGAGGCAGACCGCAGGGCGGGGGCCCTCGCCGTGCAGCTCGTAGGGGAGCGGCTCGGTGGGGTAGGAGTGCACGTCGATGATCACGGCCCGCCCGGTCACCGCCAGCCGGTCGGCGACCGCCTCGGTCATCGCCCGCGCGTACGGCCGGAAGTACCGCTCGACCAGCGGCCCGGGGTCGGCGCCGGCGGCCCGCAGCACCTCGCGGTGCGAGGTCCGCGTGTACACGGCGCCCATCCCGACGGCGGCCATCTCCTCCCGTTCGTCCGGGAACCGCTCCGGGTCGACGACCAGCCGCGACGCCCGGTTCACGAACCGCCAGGGCGTGAGGCCGGCCAGTCCGGCGGCCCGCTCGGCGATCTCGGCGGTGTGCGCGTCGGTCATGTGGTCGAGCTCCCGCTCCAGCGCGGCGTCCGTGAGCACGATGCCGGAGCGGACGTCGGCGGGGATCTCGCGGGAGGAGTGCGGCACGTGGAGGATCACGGGGGACCCGGGGGCGCCGGGCAGCAGCTCGAAGGCGGGCGGGGCGTCGGTCACGGGGCGGCTCCGGAGGCTCGGACGGCACGGACGGCACAGACGGACACCCCGCCTCCCGGGGAGGGAGACGGGGTGCCGAGGGACGGATGAGGATCAGGCGAGGGACGCCAGCGCCTCGTTCCAGGTGGCCGAGGGGCGCATGACCTCGGCGGCCTTGGCCGGGTCGGGCTGGTAGTAGCCGCCGATCTCGGCGGGCTTGCCCTGGACGGCGTTCAGCTCGTCGACGATCTTCTGCTCGGCGGCGGTGAGCGTCTCGGCGAGCG
Organism: Streptomyces sp. NPDC056128; assembly: GCF_042263835.1. NCBI lineage: Bacteria > Bacillati > Actinomycetota > Actinomycetes > Kitasatosporales > Streptomycetaceae > Streptomyces > Streptomyces sp. NPDC056128. The sequence goes on from NZ_JBHJVQ010000001.1 coordinate 858,764, forward strand.
GGGCGAAGGCCTTGGCCAGGTCCGCGTCGTCGGTCTGCTTGGCCAGCTCCTGCGCCCAGTACAGGGACAGGAAGAAGTGGCTGCCGCGGTTGTCGATGCCGCCGACGCGACGGGTCGGGGACTTGTCCTCGTTGAGGAAGGTCGCCGTGGCGCGGTCGAGGGCGTCGGCGAGGACCCGGGCCTTGGTGTTGCCGGTGGCCTCGGCGTACTGCTCCAGGGACGGCACCAGGGCGAAGAACTCGCCGAGGGAGTCCCAGCGCAGGTAGTCCTCCTTGACCAGCTGCTGCACGTGCTTCGGGGCCGAGCCGCCGGCGCCGGTCTCGAAGAGGCCGCCGCCCGCCATCAGCGGGACGACCGACAGCATCTTGGCGCTGGTGCCCAGCTCCAGGATCGGGAAGAGGTCGGTCAGGTAGTCGCGCAGCACATTGCCGGTGACCGAGATGGTGTTCTCGCCGCGGCGGATGCGCTCCACCGACAGCTTGGTCGCGTCGACCGGGGACAGGATCTTGATGTCCAGGCCCTCGGTGTCGTGCTCCGCCAGGTAGGCCTTCACCTTGGCGATCAGGTTGGCGTCGTGGGCGCGGCCCTCGTCCAGCCAGAAGACGGCCGGGTCGCCGGTGGCGCGGGCGCGGGTGACGGCCAGCTTCACCCAGTCGCGGATCGGGGCGTCCTTGGTCTGGCAGGCGCGGAAGATGTCCCCGGCGGAGACCGTCTGCTCCAGCACGGCGTTGCCGTCGGCGTCCACCAGGCGGACGGTGCCCGTGGTGGGGATCTCGAAGGTCTTGTCGTGGCTGCCGTACTCCTCGGCCTTCTGCGCCATGAGGCCGACGTTCGGGACCGAGCCCATGGTCGACGGGTCGTAGGCGCCGTTGGCGCGGCAGTCGTCGAGGACGGCCTGGTACACGCCGGCGTAGGAGGAGTCCGGGATGACGGCGAGGGCGTCGTGCTCCTGGCCGTCCGCGCCCCACATGTGGCCGGAGGTGCGGATCATGGCCGGCATGGACGCGTCGATGATGACGTCCGAGGGCACGTGCAGGTTGGTGATGCCCTTGTCGGAGTCGACCATGGCCAGCTCCGGGCCCTCGGCCAGCTCCGCGTCGAAGGAGGCCTTGATCTCGGCGCCCTCGGGCAGGGACTCCAGGCCCTTGTAGATGCCGCCCAGGCCGTCGTTCGGGGTGAGGCCGGCCGCGGCGAGCTTGTCGGCGTACTTCGCGAAGGTCTTCGGGAAGAAGGCGCGGACCACGTGGCCGAAGATGATCGGGTCGGAGACCTTCATCATCGTGGCCTTGAGGTGCACGGAGTACAGGACGCCCTCGGCCTTGGCGCGGGCGACCTGCGCGGTCAGGAACTCGCGCAGCGCGGCGACGCGCAGCACGGAGGCGTCGACGACCTCGTCCTTCTTCACGGGTACCGACTCGCGCAGCACCGTGGTGGTGCCGTCGTCGCCGACCAGCTCGATCCGCAGTGCGCCGTCCTCGGCGATCACCACGGACTTCTCGGTGGAGCGGAAGTCGTTCTCGCCCATGGTCGCCACGTTGGTCTTGGACTCGCCGGTCCAGGCGCCCATGCGGTGCGGGTGGGTCTTGGCGTAGTTCTTCACCGAGGCCGGGGCGCGGCGGTCGGAGTTGCCCTCGCGCAGGACCGGGTTGACCGCGGAGCCCTTGACCTTGTCGTAGCGGGCGCGGATGTCGCGCTCCTCGTCGGTCTTCGGGTCGTCCGGGTAGGCCGGGAGCGCGTAGCCCTGGCCCTGCAGCTCGGCGACCGCGGCCTTGAGCTGCGGGATGGACGCCGAGATGTTCGGCAGCTTGATGATGTTGGCGGCGGGCGTCTTGGCCAGCTCGCCGAGTTCCGCGAGGGCGTCCGGGATGCGCTGGTCCTCGGCCAGGTACTCCGGGAAGACGGCGATGATGCGGCCGGCCAGCGAGATGTCGCGGGTCTCGACGGCGACACCCGCCTGCGAGGCGTACGCCCGGATCACCGGCAGGAACGAATACGTCGCCAGGGCCGGGGCCTCGTCAGTGTGTGTGTAGATGATGGTCGAGTCAGTCACCGGGTGCTCCGCTCCACGTCTGCAACATTGCTCGACATCAAGATATCTCGTGCTCGGCGTCGACTCGACTGGGGTTCGACGGGAGATTCCGGACGAATCCGGCGTGCGGGGCGTCGTCGGGCTCTCCCGTCCGCTGCTGCGGGAACACCACGGCCCCCTGCTGGAGCGCGACCGTCCGGGCCGGTGACGGGATGCGGATGCCCTCCGTGCGGTAGCGCCGGTGCAGGCGCTTGATGAACTCGTGCTTGATCCGGTACTGGTCGCTGAACTCGCCGACGCCGAGGATCACCGTCATCCCGATCCGCGAGTCGCCGAAGGTGTGGAAACGCACCGCGGGCTCGTGCTCGGGCACCGCGCCGCTGATCTCCGCCATCACCTCGGCGACCACCTCGATCGTCACCCGCTCCACGTGCTCCAGGTCACTGTCGTAGGAGACGCCGACCTGGACCAGGATGGTCAGCTGCTGCTCGGGCCGCATGAAGTTGGTCATGTTGGACTGCGCGAGCTGGCCGTTCGGGATCACGACCAGGTTGTTGGACAGGTCGCGGACGGTGGTCTGGCGCCAGTTGATGTCCTCGACGTATCCCTCCTCGCCGCTGCTGAGCTGGATGTAGTCACCCGGCTGCACGGTCTTCGAGGCCAGGATGTGGATGCCCGCGAAAAGGTTGGCCAGCGTGTCCTGGAGGGCCAGCGCGACCGCCAGACCACCCACGCCCAGCGCGGTGAGCAGCGGCGCGATGGAGACGCCCAGCGTCTGCAGCATCACCAGGAAGCCGATGGCCAGCACCAGGATCCGGGTGATGTTGACGAAGATCGTGGCCGACCCGGCCACCCCGGACCGGGACGTCGTCACCGACCGCACCAGACCGGCGACCAACCGCGCCGCCGTCACCGTCGCCACGAAGATCAGCAGGACCGTCAGCACCTGGTTGACGTTGTGCTGCACCGCCCGCGTCAGCGGGAGCGCCGCGGCCGCACCGGCCGCACCGGCCGAGACCGCCGCCCACGGCGCCATCGTGCGCAGCGCGGCCACGATGACGTCGTCGCCGCTCCAGCGGGTGCGCCCCGCGTGGCCGGCCAGCCAGCGCAGCAGCATCCGCAGCAGGAACGCCCCCAGCAGGCCCGACCCCAGCGCGATGCCCGCGGGCACCAGGTGGTCCATGGTCAGGTCGTCGGTCACCGGCCACCTCCACGGGGCTCGGCCGCGGCGAAGTTCCCCGCCGACGGCCGGATGTGAGCTCGCGTCACGTCGTCACCTGCTCGATCACTCGATGGCTACTGGATTCCGGGATGTGCGCTCGCACCGGTCGCAAGGCAGTTCGACCGGCGCGAGGGCTCATCCTGCCGTATCCCGAGCGGTGTTCCGTACCGCGCCCAGGGGCGGGGAGAGGCGTTTCAGACGATCCCCTCGGCGAGTTCCGCCTGGTCACGGTCGTCGCCGTACGCCGCGGTCGTCGGAGTGCCGTACGACCGACGGGCGACGAACCACCACACCGTGGCCAAAACCAGTACGACGACCAGCGCGACGGCCGCGTAGTTCATCGTGTCGACCGTCACCGGCGACGACTGGGGGAGGCAGAACAGCACGGTGACGAACGCCACCCACACCACCGCGACCCAGCCCACCGGCCTGCTCCACCGGCCCAGGTTCCACGGCCCCGGCGTGAACCGGTCGCCCGCCCGCAGCCGCAGCAGCACCGGAATGGCGTACGCCGGGGTGATGCCGATGACGTTGATCGCGGTCACCGCGCCGTACGCCGTCGCCGAGTACAGGGACGGCACGGCCAGCAGACCGGCCACCACCACCGACAGCCACACCGCGGCCACCGGGGTCTGGGTGCGGGCGGAGACCTTGCGCCACAGGGCCGAGCCGGGCAGGGCGCCGTCCCGGCTGAACGCGAACACCATGCGGCTGGCGGCGGCCACCTCGGCGTTGCCGCAGAACAGCTGCGCCACGATCACCACGAGCAGCAGCGCGCTCGCGCCGTCCGTGCCCAGGCCGTCCAGGAGGATCTGCGCGGGCGGCACCCCGGTCGCGGTGTTCTGCGTGGCCGCGTAGTCCTGGATGGCGAACGTCAGTCCGGCCAGCAGTACGAAGCCCGCCAGCCACGACACCCAGATGGCCCGCACGATGCCGCGCGCCGCCGACACCGAGGCGTTCGACGTCTCCTCGGACAGATGGGCGGAGGCGTCGTAGCCGGAGAACGTGTACTGCGCCAGCAACAGCCCGATCGCCGCCACGTACAGCGGGTTCTCCCAGCCGGTGTCGTTGACGAACTCGGTGAAGACGAAGGACGGCGACTGGTGGTGGTCCGGGACGATCACCAGCGCGCCGACGATGAGCGCCACACCGGCCAGGTGCCACCACACGCTGACCGAGTTGAGGACACTGACCAGCCGCACGCCGAAGAGGTTGAGGGTGGCGTGCAGCATCAGGATCACGACGAAGATCAGCATCGTCTTCTCCGGCGTCGGCTCGAAGCCCCACTGGAGGTTGAGGAACGCGCCCGTGAACAGCGCCGCCCCGTAGTCGATCCCGGCGATCGCGCCGAGCAGCCCCAGCAGGTTCAGCCAGCCCGTGTACCAGCCCCAGCGGCGTCCGCCGAGCCGGTCGGCCATGTAGTACAGCGCGCCGGACGTCGGATACGCGCTGGTGACCTCGGCCAGCGCCATCCCGACGCACAGCACGAACAGGCCGACGCCCGCCCAGCCCCACAGCATCACGGCGGGGCCGCCGGTGCCCATGCCGAAGCCGTACAGGGTCATGCAGCCGGACAGGATCGAGATCACCGAGAAGCTGATCGCGAAGTTGCCGAAGCCGCCCATGCGGCGGGCCAGCACCGGCCGGTAGCCGAGTTCGCGCAGACGCTGCTCCTCGTCGGTCGCGGCGCCGGACGCGGCGCGCGGCCCCGGGACGGACGGTTCGGAAGGGCGGGACATACGAAACCTCCGGAACGGAAGGGTGTGGGGGGTCAGAGGCGCCGGCCACCGCCGTGGGCGGCCGAGCGGCTGCGCGTCCGGGCCTGGAGGAAGACCTCCACCGCCCGCTGGGAGGAGCCCGTCCCCGGTACCCGGCAGGCCCAGGGCTGCGGCGTCCAGTAGGGGCCGAGCGCGTCGAACACCCGGTCCGCCTCCGCGAACCGCAGGGCGCCCCACAGGGCGTGCGCCAAGTGGTTCATGTCCAGCTGGGACCGCTCGTCGTGGGGGGTGAGGGCGAACCAGGAGCGGTACGCCTGCCGCGCCTCCCGGGTGGCGTCCTCCGCCACCCAGTGCAGGTCGAGGGCGGCCTCCCGCCCGCCCGAACGCCGGTAGCGCTCCACCCGCACGTACAGCGGCAGCACGTGCAGCGCGGAGCCGGGCGGCGCCGATCCCGCCGCCCACTGCGCGAACCCCGCCGCCTGCGCGAGCCGTTCGGAGCCGCCCCGCGGATACAGGAACTGGAGCATGCGGTGGTGGGCCTCGCGGTTGTACGGGTCCCGCTTGCCGGCCTGCGCGAGCAGCCCCCACGGCCCCGCCGGCAGCATGGGTTCCGGCGGCGCCATCCGATGCTCGTCCCAGCGCTGCTCCTCGTCCAGCCGGGCCAGCGCCAGCAGGCACACCCACGGCACCGGGTCGTACGGCGCCGAACGGGTCGCCGCGTCGCAGGCGTGCCAGGCCTGGAGCCACAGTTCCCGCGTGCGCGGGTGGTCCTCGCGGTGCGCCCGCAGCGCGCGCTCCACGACGACCCGGGCGTGCATCACCGCGGCCGGCACACTGTGCGGCTCCTCCGCGAGCCAGGCCCGCACCACGTCGGTACCGGCGGCGGACGCGGCCAGCACCTGGGTGCGCTGCGTCCACCGCGACCAGGACGTGGTCTCGTCGAGCAGGGCGCGCATCGACATCCAGCGTCCGGCCCGCAGCTCCTGGAGGGCGGAGCGCAGTCCGGTGTCGTGGCCGGCGGGGTCGTAGGCGGGCTGTGCCCCGTCCCTGGCCATCAGGCGCCCGCTGCCGGGAGTGGTACGGGCGGGACGGCAGCGTGGCGTGACAAACAGCCCTCCCCTGGGCGGCGGTGAAGCGGTCGTGCGGTCGGCGGCCACTATAGAGGCGGAGGTTCCGCCTCTGTTCAGTTTCGGCACAGCCGTGCAAATCCGCTCCCACCAGGGCGAACTGACTCCCGATCAGCCGCCCTTGACGCGGGTCCGCGCCCGGCGGCAGGCTGGCCCGCAGTGATCGCCGAGGCCGTCGGCGGGGGAGGCGGGAAGGGACGCGATGACCGGTGCGGTGCTCGCCGTCGACCAGGGCACGTCCGGCACCAAGGCCCTGGTGATCTGCCCCGAACGCGGCGTCGTCGGCACCGGCTTCGCCGAGGTCCGCCCCCGCCACCTGCCGGGCGGCCTGGTCGAGGTGGACCCGGAGGAGCTGTACGGCTCGGTGGTCGACGCCGGCCGTCAGGCCCTCGCCGAGGCGGGGCAGCCGGTCACCGCGCTGGGCCTGGCCAACCAGGGCGAGACCGTACTCGCCTGGGACCCGGACACCGGCCGCCCGCTCACCCGCGCCCTGGTCTGGCAGGACCGCCGGGCCGAACCGATCTGCACCGAACTCTCACCACGAGCCGACGAGTTGCGCCACCTGACCGGCCTGCCGCTCGACCCGTACTTCGCCGCGCCGAAAATGGCCTGGATCCGACGCCACCTCACCCGCGACGGCCGGATCTCCACGTCCGACAGTTGGCTGGTCCACCGGCTCACCGGCGCCCACGTCACCGACGCCGCGACCGCCTCCCGCACCCAGCTCCTCGACCTCGACCGCGCCGACTGGTCGCCCCGCGCCCTGGAGCTGTACGGCCTGTCCGACGAGCCGTTTCCGGACGTCGTCGACAACGCCGCCCCGGTCGGCACGACCAGCGCCTTCGGACCCGAACTCCCGCTCACCGGACTCGCCGTCGACCAGCAGGCGGCCCTGCTCGCCCAGCGCGTCACCGAGCCTGGTACCGCCAAGTGCACTTACGGAACCGGCGCGTTCCTCCTCGCCCACACCGGCGACACCCCGCGACGGGGCGCCTCGGGCCTGGCCGCCTGCGTCGCCTGGCGGCTGGGCGGACGCACCGAGTACTGCCTGGACGGACAGGTGTACACGGCCGCCTCCGCCGTGCGCTGGCTCACCGGCCTCGGCGTCATCACCGGCGCCGCCGACCTCGACCCCGTCGGCGCCACCGTGCCGGACAGCGGCGGCGTCACCTTCGTCCCCGCGCTGGCCGGCCTCGCCGCCCCCTGGTGGCGCGGCGACCTGCGCGGCTCGCTCACCGGTCTCGGCCTGGACACCACCCCCGGCCACCTGGTGCGCGCCCTGTGCGAGGGCATCGCCGCCCAGGTCGCCGAACTCGCCGACGCGGCGGCCGGCGACCTCGGCACCCCCCTGAAGGTGCTGCGCGTCGACGGCGGACTCACCCGCTCGGCGCTCCTCATGCAGACCCAGGCCGACCTGCTCCAACTCCCCGTGGAGGTGTCCGCCCTGCCGGACGCCACCGCGCTCGGCGTGGGAGCGCTGGCCCGCCTCGGCGCGAACCCGGCCCTGACACTCGCCACCGCCCTGCCCCCCACCGGCCCGACCACCGTCTACGAGCCCCGCGTCACCCCCGACGAGGCCGCAGCCCGCCGCGCCCGCTTCCGCACGGCGGTCGACGTGCTGCTGGCCGGTGGTCCGGCGTGAGGGGCATCGGGTGGGTGCCGGGGGCGGGGTGCGCCGGGGAGGGTCCTGCGGGCTCGTCCGCGTCACCGCTGACGGGACCGGCCTCCGGTCGCGCGCGTTTCCGCACGGCGGTCGACGCGCTGCTCGCCGGGGGCCCGGCATGACGCGCGCCGCCGCGGGCGGCATGACGCGCGCCGGCGCGGTCGGCGTGACGTTCGCCGGGAACCCCGCGTGACGGGCGTCCGTACCGGACGGAGTTCCGCATGACGACCGTCACCGTCTCCGGCACGCTGCCCGAGGACCCGTACGACGTCGCGATCGTCGGCGCCGGAGTGGTCGGGTGCGCGATCGCGCGGCGGCTCGCGCACCATCCGGGGCTGCGTGTCGCGCTCGTCGAGGCGCGGGACGATGTCGGACAGGGCACGTCCAAGGCCAACACCGCCATCCTGCACACCGGCTTCGACGCCGTGCCCGGCTCCCTGGAGGCCCGGCTGGTACGGACCGGCTCCCGTGAACTCGCCGCGTACGCCGCCGAGTCCGGCATCCCCGTCGAACCCGTGGGCGCGCTGCTCGTCGCCTGGGACGAGGAGCAGCTCGCCGCCCTGCCCCGCCTCGCCGAGAAGGCCGCGCGCAACGAGTACCACGACACCCGTGTCCTCGCCCCCGCCGACCTCTACGCCCGCGAACCCCACCTCGGCCCCGGCGCGCTCGGCGCCCTGCACGTGCCCGGCGAGAGCGTCATCTGCCCGTGGACGACGACTTTGGCGTACGCCACCCAGGCGGTCCGTGCCGGCGTCCACCTGCACCTCGAGGCGCCCGTCGAACACGCCGGACACCACGACGGCGTCCACCACCTGACCACCCCGCGCGGCACCGTGCGCGCCCGCCGCCTCGTCAACGCCGCCGGACTGCACGCCGACACCCTCGACCGGCAACTCGGCCACGACGACTTCACCGTCACCCCGCGTCGGGGCCAGCTCATCGTCCACGACACGTTCGCCCGCGCACTCGTCCGGCACATCCTCCTGCCCGTCCCCACCGCGCTCGGCAAGGGCGTCCTGGTCGCCCCCACCGTGCACGGCAACGTCCTGCTCGGTCCCACCGCCGAGGACCTCGACGACAAGGGCGCCACCGAGTCCACCGCCGAGGGCCTGCGCCGACTGCGCGAGCAGGGCCGCCGTATCCTCCCCGCGCTGCTGGAGGAGGAGGTCACCGCCGTCTACGCCGGCCTGCGCGCCGCCACCGAGCACGACGACTACCGGATCACCGCCCACCCCGGCCAGGGCTGCGTCACCGTCGGCGGCATCCGCTCCACCGGCCTCACCGCCTCCCTCGCCATCGCCGAACACGTCACCGGCCTCCTCGCCGGCACCGGACTCGACCTCGGTCCGCAACGCCCCCCGGAGCCGGTCCGCATGCCCTCCCTCGGCGAGACGTGCCCGCGGCCCGAACTGGTCGCCGCCGACCCGGAGTACGGCGTCCTGGTCTGCCACTGCGAGCGCGTCTCCCGGGGCGAGATCCGCGACGCCCTCGCCAGTACGATCCCGCCCCGCGGCCTCGACGGGCTGCGCCGCCGCACCCGCGCCCGGGCGGGCCGCTGCCAGGGTTTCTACTGCGGGGCCGCGGTCCGGGAACTGTTCGAGGAGGCACGGCGATGACGCGTGAGGTCGACGTCCTGGTCGTGGGGGCGGGCCCCGCCGGACTCGTGGCCGCGACCCAACTGGCGATGACCGGCGCGCGCGTCGAGGTCCTGGAGCGCGAGCGGTGGCCCGGGGGAGCGCTGGTCCACTGTGCGCACCGCGGCTTCGGCACCTGGCCGCACACGCGGACCGGCCCCGCCCACGCCCGGCTGCTCGCCGACGCGGCGGTCCGCGCGGGGGCGGACGTACGGACCGGCGTCACCGCCCTCGACTGGGCGGGCCCCCGCACCCTCGCCACCGTCGGACCCCGGGGCGCCGAGACGATCGCCGCCCGGGCCGTCCTCCTCGCCACCGGCGCCCGCGAACGCCCCCGTGCCGCCCGCCTCGTTCCCGGCACCCGCCCCGCCGGCGTGTACACCACCGGCGAACTCCAGCGGGCCGTGCACCGCTACGGGCAGCACATCGGCGACCGTGCGGTGATCGTCGGCGCGGAGTCCGTCTCGCACGCCGCCGCCGACACCGTACGCGCCGCCGGAGCCGAGGTGGTGGCACTGCTCACGGAGCTGCCCCGGGCCCCGGCCCGCCCCGCGCCGACCCTGAACACCCGGCTGCGCCACCGCACTCCGGTCCTCACCGGCACCACGGTCACCGAACTCCTCGGCCACGGACGCCTGTCGGGGGTACGCGTCCGCCACCGCGACGGCCGTACGGCCACCCTCCGCTGCGACACCGTCGTGTTCACCGGCGACTTCGTCCCCGAGCACGAACTCGCCCGGCGCGGCGCGCTGACCCTCGACCCCGGCACCGGCGGCCCCGCCGTGGACGGCGCCCTCAGGACCACCCGCCCCGGCGTCTTCGCCGCCGGCAGCCTGCTGCACGCCGTCGAGAGCGCCGCCACCGCGGCCCGCGAAGGCGCCCACGCCGCGACCGCCGTACACGACCGGCTCGGCACGGGCGCGCCGGACGACCGGCCCGCCGCCGTCCCCCTCCTCGCCGGACCACCCCTGCTCCGCGTCACCCCGAACCTCGTCACCCCCGCCGACCGCCTCCCGTACCTCCTGCGCACCGCGATCCCACTGACCCGCCCCGTCCTGTACGTCACCCAGGACGGCCGCCCGCTGCACCGCGCCCGCCTACCGCTCACCACCGCCGTCCCGCACCGCCCGCTGACCCTGACGGCCCGCTGGACGCACCGGGTCGACCCCGGCGGCGGACCGGTACGCGTCACCGTCGCCTGACCACGCCCACAGCCCCCCGGCCGCCCTCAGATCACCCGCATCCGCACCAGCGCCGCCAGCGTCAACGCCCCCGGCAGCAGCGGCAGCCAGACCGTCAGGAGCCGGAACGCCAGCACCACCGCCGTGGCCACCGCCGCCGGGCCGCCCGCCGCCACCAGCGCCACGACCAGCGCCGCCTCGACCGAACCGATACCGCCCGGCGTCGGTACCAGCGCCACCGCGACGGTCGCCGCCAGGTACGCCACCGCCATGTGCGCGACCGGCACCGGCAGCCCCAGCGACACGCCCACCAGGACCAGCGCGGACGCCTGCAGCGCGGGGAACGCGAGCGCGCCGCCCCACAGCGCCACCGCCCGCGCCGGGCGACGGTGCACCGAGCGGGCCTCACCGAGCGCCGTCCGCAGGAACGAGGCCACCGCCCCGCGCAGCCGCGGCACCAGCACGAGCACCCCCGCCGCCACCACCGGCACCGCGCCCGCGACCACCAGCAGCGGCCCCACCGCCCCCTCGGGCAGCAGCGTGCCGAGCCGCAGCGCGCCGGGGAACAGGACGAACAACGCGCCCAGCAGGACGAGCCGGCCCACGCTCTCCGCCAGCAGGTACAGGGCGAGGGCGGCCGAGGACCGCGCCAGCGGCAGCCCGCACACCGCCATGAACCGCAGGTTGACCGCGCTCGCGCCCAGGCCCGTCGGCAGCAGGTGGTTGGCCGCGCCCGCCGCGAACTGCGTGGCCAGCAGCCGCCGTCGGGGCAGCCGTTCCACCACCGCGCCCTGCCGGGTGCAGGCGGCGGCCACCCAGGTCAGACAGGTCGCGCCGGCCGCCGCCAGCAGCCACGGCCAGCGGGCCGTGGCGAGATGACCGAAGCCCTCGGCGAGCACCGACCGGTGCCGCACCGCGACCACGGTGACCAGCAGCAGCGGAAGCACGCACAGGATCCGCCGGACCGGAACCCGGCGCAGGAGCGGCTTCTCGGGCAGTCGTGGGAGTCGTACCGCTGTCGTCACACCACAAGACATTCCCCCAGCCGCGCCAACTACGGATGGCCGACGCGCGGACGACGGCTTACGGACCGCGGGCGGCGCCGCCTTGACCTCAAGGTTGCTTGAGGTTCTACCGTCCTTCGCATGAGCATGGAGACCACAGCCTGGACCCAACTGCACAGCGTCATGAACGCCGAGCAGGAGCGCCGACCCCTCGCCCGCGCCACGCTGCGCCGCATCGCCGCCTTCGCCCGCCCGCACCGCACCCGCATCGTCCGGTTCGTGCTGCTCGGGGTGGTGACCGCACTCCTCGCCGTCGCCACCCCCGTCCTGGCCGGACGCGTCGTGAACGCGATCGTGTCGGGCGGCGACGAGGGCAGGGTCGTCCGCCTCGCCCTGCTCATCGCCCTCATCGCGGTCGCCGAGGCGGTGCTCGGCATCCTCTCCCGCAGGATCTCGGCGACGCTGGGGGAGGGGCTCATCCTCGATCTGCGCACGGCCGTGTTCGATCATGTGCAGCGCATGCCGGTCGCGTTCTTCACACGTACTCGTACGGGCGCGCTGGTCTCCCGGCTCAACAACGACGTCATCGGCGCCCAGCGCGCCTTCAGCAACACCCTGTCCGGTGTCGTCAGCAACCTCGTCACCCTCGTGCTCACCCTCGCCGTGATGCTCACCCTGTCCTGGCAGATCACCCTGCTCGCCCTGGCGCTGCTCCCGGTGTTCGTGCTCCCGGCCCGGCGGATGGGGCGCCGCATGGCCCGCATGCAGCGCGAGGCCGCCGCCCTCAACGCCGCGATGGGCACCCGGATGACCGAGCGGTTCTCGGCACCCGGCGCCACCCTGATCAAACTCTTCGGCCGCCCCGAGGACGAGTCCGCCGAATTCGCCGACCGGGCCCGCCGCGTCGCCGACATCGGGGTGCGCACCGCCACCGCCCAGGCCGCCTTCATCACCGCCCTCACCCTGGTCTCCGCCCTGGCCCTCGCCCTCGTCTACGGCCTCGGCGGCTTCCTCGCCCTGCGCGGCAGCCTGGACCCCGGCGCCGTCGTCGCCCTGGCCCTGCTGCTCACCCGCCTCTACGCGCCGCTCACCGCGCTCGCCGGGGCCCGCGTGGAGGTCATGAGCGCCCTCGTCAGCTTCGAGCGGGTCTTCGAGGTGCTGGACCTGACCCCGCTCATCGACGAGAAGCCCGACGCCCGCCCGGTCCCCGACGGCCCGGTCGCCGTCGAGTTCGACGACGTCCGCTTCGGCTACCCGGCCGCCGACAAGGTCTCCCTCGCCTCCCTCGAAGAAGTCGCCACCCTGGACACCCGCGGCGGCGACGAGGTCCTCCACGGCCTCTCCTTCCGCGCCGAACCCGGACAGACCATCGCCCTCGTCGGCTCCTCCGGCGCCGGCAAGTCCACCATCGCCGGACTGCTGCCGCGCCTGTACGACACCGACGGCGGCACCGTCCGCGTCGGCGGCGTCGACGTCCGCGACCTGAGCGCCCGGTCGCTGCGCGACACCGTCGGCATGGTCACCCAGGACGGCCACCTCTTCCACGACACCGTCCGCGCCAACCTGCTGCTGGCCCGCCCCGGGGCGAGCGACACCGAACTGTGGGACGCGCTGCGCCGCGCCCGCCTCACCGACCTCGTCCGGTCCCTGCCCGACGGCCTCGACACCGTGGTCGGCGAGCGCGGCTACCGGCTCTCCGGCGGCGAACGCCAGCGCATGACCATCGCCCGGCTGCTGCTCGCCCGCCAGCGCGTCGTCATCCTGGACGAGGCCACCGCCCACCTCGACAACACCTCCGAGGCGGCCGTCCAGGAGGCCCTCACCGAAGCCCTGGCGGACCGGACCGCCCTGGTGATCGCGCACCGGCTCTCCACGGTCCGCGCGGCTGACCGGATCTTGGTGGTCGAGGCCGGCCGCATCGTGGAGAGCGGCACCCACGAGGAACTCCTGGCCGCCCAGGGCCGCTACGCCCAACTGCACCGCACCCAGTTCGCCCGCCGGACGATGGACAAGGCGGCGTAGCCGCTACCGCGGGCCGGACACCCCGGCCCGCATCGGCAGGTCCTGCTCGGCCCAGACCACCTTGCCGTCGGGGGTGCGGCACGAACCCCAGCGCCGGCACAGCATGTTGATCAGCTGCAGACCCCGCCCGCTCTCGTCGCTCACGTCCGCGTGCTGGATCTGCGGCAGGTCGGGACCGGAGTCGGAGACCTCCACCGACAGCCGCTCGTGCCGCAGCAGCCGCAGCTCACCCGGGGCGTTCCCGTACCGCAGGGCGTTGCCGACCAGTTCGCTGACCACCAGCTCCGTCGTATCGACCAGATCCTCCAGACCCCACCGCTCCAACTGCTCGCGCACCGCCGTACGGGCCTGTCCGGCGGCCTTGCCGTCTGGTGGCAGCGGGCGTACGTACACGTCGCACTCCGGACCGAGCGGCCGGGCGAGGGCCGCCAGGACGATCGCGTCGTCCGACCGGTCACCGCCGATCCGCTCGGCGACGGCCCGGCATTCGGTGCCGTCCGCGGGCAGGCCCTCGCCGACCGCCACGCGCAGCCGCTCCAACTGCGTGCCCAGGTCGGCCGTGCGCGATCTGACCAGCCCGTCCGTGAACAGCGTCAGCCGGCTCCGCTCGGGCACCGGCAGCTCGACCACGTCGTACGGGATCACCCCCGCCCCCAGCGGCGCCCCCGCGGGCACCTCCAGGAACGCGGAGACACCGTCGGGCCCGGTCAGCAGCGGCGGCGGGTGACCGGCGCTGGAGACGCGGAACGTGCCGCCGTACGGGTCGTACACCGCGCACAGACAGGTGGCGACCTGGTCCTCCTCCAGGTCGCGGGCGGCCAGGTCGAGGCGGGCCAGCAGCCGCTCGGGCGCGATGTCCAGCGCCATCAGGGTCCGGGCCACCGTGCGCAGCCGGCCCATGGTCGCGGCGGCGGCCAGACCGCGCCCCATCACATCGCCCACCATCAGGGCGGTACGTCCGCTGGGCAGCGCGACCACGTCGAACCAGTCGCCGCCCACCGCGGCCGGATCGGCGGCCGGGTCGTAGCACGAGGTCACGTCGAGCCCGGGAGTGCTCGGGCTGGACCGGGGGAGCAGCGCCCGCTGCAGCGTCACCACGTGGTCGCGCTCGCGCCCGTAGAGCCTGGCGTTGTCGATGTACACGGCGGCCTTGGACGCCAGCTCCATGGCCAGGGCCACGTCGGTCCGGTTGAACGGCGCCCGGTGGCCGGCCCGTACGAAGTCGGCGAGCCCCAGCAGCACCCCGCGGGCGATCAGCGGCACCGCCAGATAGGAGTGGACGCCCGCCCGGCGCATGATGTCCGACGACTCGCGCGAGGGCGCGATCACGGCGAAGTCCGCCCGCGTCATCCGGGTCACCAGCACCGGCCGGCGGGAGGTGAGGCACCGTTGCCCCAGCCGGTCGGCGGTGTGCACCGACAGCTCGCCCACGGGATCGGGCGCGAGGTTCAGGCCCTCGACCTCCGACACCGCCATGGCCCTGAGCCGCGGCGCGCCCCCTCCCGGGACCCGGTCGCCCTCCTGGAACCGCAGGACCGAGTCCAGCAGGTCCACCGCGGCGCCGTCGGCCAGCTCCGGCACGGTGAAGTCGGCCAGCTCCTCCGCCGTCCGCCGCACGTCGAGCGTGGTGCCGATGCTCAGGTCCGCCGCGTTCAACCAGGCCAGCCGGCGTCGCGCGCCCAGCGCCTCCGTCATCGACCGCAGCGCGCCCCGCGCCGCCCGGTGCCCGCTCACGAGGGGATTCGGGGGGCGGCGCACCCCGGGCAGCCACGGTCGTTCCCGCACGCGTCGCCTCCTCCCACGGCATCCTGACCCGATTCTGCCCTGCCTCGGGTCGAGCGGCGACGGCGAGGCCCCGATCGGCGGGGGAGCGCCGACCGGGGCACCGGTCAGGTGGCGGCTCAGTCGCGCAGCCAGACCGCCGTGTCGACGGGCAGCCGGCCGTCCCCGTCCAGCGGCCGGCTGCCGAGCAGCAGGGAGCGGTGCGCGGGCAGCTCGACCGGCGCCGCCGACAGATTGACCACGCACACCAGACCGCCCGGGCGCCGGAACGCGAGGACCCCGTCGGGTGCGGGCAGCCAGTCCAGCGGACCGTCACCGAGACCCTCGGTGGTGCGCCGCAGCCGCAGCGCCTCGCGGTAGAGCGCCAGCATCGACCCCGGGTCCGCGGCCTGCCTGTCGGCCGCGTACCGCGCCCAGCCCTCCGGCTGCGGCAGCCAGGGCTCGGTCTCGGAGCCGAAACCGCAGTACGGGGCGTCGGCCGCCCAGGGCAGCGGCACCCGGCAGCCGTCCCGGCCCGGATCCGTGCCCCCGGAGCGGAAGTGCATCGGGTCCTGGATGCTCCCGCGCGGGACGTCGGCCTCGGGCAGGCCGAGTTCCTCACCCTGGTACAGGTAGACGGAGCCCGGCAGGGCCAGCGTGAGCAGGGCGGCCGCGCGGGCGCGCCGGGTGCCGAGGGCCGGGTCGGTCGGCGTCCCGAACGCCTTCTTCGCGAAGTCGAAGCCGGTGTCCTCGCGGCCGTACCGGGTCACCGTCCGGGTCACGTCGTGGTTGCACAGCACCCAGGTGGCGGGGGCGCCGACCGGAGCGTGCTCGGCCAGCGTGTCGTCGATGGTGCGGCGCAGCCGTCCCGCGTCCCAGGGGCAGGACAGGAAGTTGAAGTTGAAGGCCGTGTGCAGTTCGTCGGGCCGCAGATAGCGCGCGAAACGCTCGGCGTCGGGCAGCCACACCTCGCCCACGAAGACGCCCCCGTAGGCGTCGGCGACGGCCCGCCAGGAGCGGTAGATGTCGTGCAGCTCGTCCTGGTCGATGTACGGGTGCGGGTCGACGCCCTCCACGAAGTCCGCCAGGGCGGGGTCCTTGGCGAGCAGCGCGGCGGAGTCGATGCGGACGCCCGCCACCCCGCGCTCGAACCAGAACCGCAGGATCTCCTCGTGCTCCCGGCGCACCTCCGGATGGGCCCAGTTGAGGTCGGGCTGCTCCGGCGTGAACAGGTGCAGGTACCACTCGCCGTCCGGCACCCGGGTCCAGGTGCGGCCGGAGAACTGGGAGGGCCAGTCGTTGGGCGGCAGTTCACCGTTCTCGCCGCGGCCCGGCCGGAAGTGGAACCGCTCCCGCTCCGCGCTGCCCGGACCGGCGGCCAGCGCCGCCCGGAACCAGGCATGCTGGTCGGAGACGTGGTTGGGGACGATGTCGACGATGGTGCGGATGCCCATCTCCCGTGCCTCGGCGATGAGTTTCTCGGCCTCGCCGAGGGTGCCGAAGGCCGGGTCGATGGTGCGGTAGTCGGCGACGTCGTAGCCGCCGTCGACGAGCGGGGAGACGTACCAGGGCGTGAACCAGACGGCGTCGACGCCGAGTTCGGCGAGGTAGGGCAGTCGCGCCCGGACGCCCGCGAGATCACCGGTGCCGTCGCCGTCGCCGTCGGCGAAACTGCGGGGGTACACCTGGTAGATGACGGCGTCGCGCCACCAGTCTGCGGTGCGGTGCGAGGTGGGGGCTGCCACGTGACGGTCCTTTCGGGCAGGGTGGATCTTCGCCGCCGGCCCGGACAGTGCGGGGCGTCGGACGGGCCGGCGGCGAAGGTTGACGGGACGAGCCGGCGGGGCGGAAGAGGAGGAGGGCGGGGCGCGGTGCCTCAGCCCTTGAGCCCTCCGGCGGTGAGTCCGCTCATGATGTTGCGCTGGAAGATCAGGAAGATGATGAGCGTGGGCAGTGACGCCATGGTCAGCGCGGCGATCAGCACGTTGACGGGTACACCGTTGGACAGCGAGTAGATCCCCACGTTCAGGGTCTGCCTGGCCGGGTCGGGCAGGGTCAGCATGGGCCAGAGGAAGTCCTTCCAGACGCCCACGATCGCGAAGATGGACACCACGCCGAGGATCGGCCGCGAGATCGGCAGGACGATCGACCGGAGGGTGCGCATCGGCGACGCGCCGTCCATCGAGGCGGCGTCGAGCAGTTCCCTGGGGATCGAGTCGAAGAACCGCTTCAGCAGGAAGATGTTGAAGGCGTTGGTCACCGAGGGCAGCCAGATCGCCCACGGCGTGTTCAGCAGGTTGCGTTCGAAGATCGGCACGTCGAGCACCGTCAGGTACTGCGGCACGACCAGGACGGTCGCCGGGATCATCAGCGTCGCCAGCATCATGCCGAGGATGGCCTTGCCGAAGACCGGACGGAGCTTGGAGAGCGAGTAGGCGGCCGCCACGTCGAGCACCAGCTGGAAGGCGAGCGCGCCGAACGCGTAGTACAGCGTGTTCCCCAGCAGGCCGGCCAGATCCATGACGTTCCAGGCCTGCGTGTAGTTGTCCGGTTCGAAGGACTCGGGGACCAGCGTCGGCGGGGTTCGGACGACCTCCTGGGTGTCCTTGAACCCGCTGGAGACCATCCAGTACATGGGGCCGAGGAAGACCACGGTGAACAGCGTGATCACACCGCCGAACGTCACCCAGTAGAGGACCTTGCCGCGGGGCCGGGCGAGCTGGGCCGGCGAGATGAGCGTGCGTGTGGACATCGGTGGATTCCCCCGGCCTACTCGTCCTCGGCGCGGTTGAGCTTCACGTACGCCGCCGAGAACCCGGCCAGCAGTACGAGGAGCAGCAGGCCGAGGGCCGCCGCGGCGCCGTAGTTGTTGAAGTTGAAGGCGTACTGATAGATGAGGTAGACGACGGTGGTGGTCGAGCCCTCGGGCCCGGCCCCGCCGGTGAGCAGGAAGGGCTCCACGAAGACCTGCATGGTGGCGATGACCTGCATGAGCAGCATCAGCGAGAGGATGAGCCGCGTCTGCGGGATCGTCACGTGCCAGACCTTGCGCAGCAGTCCGGCCCCGTCCAGCTCCGCCGCCTCGTACAGCTCCCCCGGGATGCCCTGGAGCGCGGCGAGGTAGATGAGTGCCGCGCCGCCCATGTTCATCCACGTCGACGCGATGACCACGGACAGCATCGAGAGGTCGGGGTCCTGGAGCCACTGCTGCTCGGGCAGCCCGACGGAACCGAGCAGTTCGTTGAGCAGCCCGTAACCGGGGTCGTACAGGTACTTGAAGAGCAGGACCGCGGCGACCGGCGGGAGCATCACCGGCAGGTAGACCAGCAGCCGCAGGTACCCCTTGCCGTGCCTGAGTTCGTTGATGACGAGCGCGACGACGAACGGCACGGCGAAGCCGAGGACCAGGGCCAGCACGGTGAACAGCAGCGTGTTGCGCCACGCCTGCCAGAAGGCCGGGTCGTTGAAGACCGTTCGCAGGTTGTCCAGGCCGACCCAGGAGACCTCGCCCTGGTCCGTCTTCTGAAAGGCGAGGAGGAACTCCCGGACCATCGGGTACCAGGAGAAGAACGCGAAGCAGAGGACCGCTCCGATCAGGAAGCCGTGCGCGGTGAGGTTGCGCTTCAGGCTCCTGCCGAAGGACCCGCCGCGCGGGGGCGGGCCGTCCACCGGCGGCTGGGCGTGGCGGGCTCTCGCCGCCTTGCTCGGGGTCAGGCTGGGGGCCGACATCGTCGCTCCTTGGGACTGATCTCATGGGCCCCGGGGGGCGGTGCGGCCCGCCCCCCGAGGGAGCCGGTCACTGCGTGGCCAGGACCTGGTCGACCTGCTTCTCCGCGCTGGAGAGCAGCTTGTCGATGTCGGCGTCCTTGTTGGTGAGGATGCCGGACATCACGTTGTCCAGGACCTTGTAGACCTCCTGCGCCTTCGGCGGCTCGGCCATGCCCGGCACCGGGTTGTCCATGAACGCCTTGAAGTTCTCGACCGGCATCGTGGCGTGCTCGATCCGGGCCGCGTCGTCCTTCTTCTTCGACTCGTTCAGCCAGAAGTTGGGCTGCGGGAGGCCGACCGGCAGCTTGTCGGCCTTCTTGCGGGCCCAGTCGAACTGTCCCTTGCCGACGGTGAGGTTCTCGAAGTTCAGCCAGGCGACGGCCGCCTTGACCTTGTCGGCGGAGATCCCCTTCTTGATCATGTAACTGTTGCCGCCGGCCAGCGTGTTCTTCTCACCCGGGATCGGCCCCATGCCGAAGTTCTCGTAGTCCGCGCCGAGTTGCTGGACCATGTAGGTGATGTCGTCGGGCGCGGCGAGGAACATGCCGAGCTTGTCGGTGGCGATCTGCTTCTGGAGGTCGCCCCACTTGAGCAGCTGGGTCTTGCCCATGCTCTCGTCCTCCCAGCGCATGGCGTGGAGGTTCTCGGCGACCTGCTTGCCCGTCTCGTTGTTGAACGCGGCCTTCTTGCCGCTCTCGTCGACGACCTGGGCGCCGCGGCTGTACATCTGGGCGGTGAAGTGCCAGCCACCGGTGTTGCCCGCGCTGTACTCGCCGAAGCCGGCGATGCCGTCGCCCAGACCGGCTATCTTCTTCGCGGCGGTGCGGACCTCGTCCCAGGTGCGCGGCGGGTTGTCCGGGTCAAGTCCGGCCTTCTCGAAGAGCTTGCGGTTGATCAGCAGGCCCATCGTGTAGTTGCTGGTGGGCAGGCCGTAGAGCTTGTTCTCGTGCTTCAGCGAGCCCAGGACGTTCGGGTCGATGTCCTTGAGGGCGGGGACGGTCTTGTCGTTGACGTACGCCGTGATGTCCTCGGCGCCGTCGTTGTCCAGCACCTGCGGCAGGTCGGTGAAGTAGGTGTAGAAGACGTCGGGCTGCGACTTGGCCTTGAGCATCGCCGTGAAGCGCGGCGGCTCCAGGCACTGGCCCGGGGTGGAGCGGCCCTCGATGGTGACGTTGGGGTAGATCTTGTTGAACTCCTTGACGTCCTCCTTCCACTCCTTCAGCTCGGCCGCCTTCGCCGTCGGTGGCATGCAGTCGATGGTGATCGTGACCTTGGTCTTCGGGTCCAGCGGAGCAGCCGGGTCGGAGGACCCGCTGCCGCTTTCGGAACCGCCGCCGTCGTCACTGCTGCTCGTGCCGCAGGCGGCCAGAGCGGTCAGGGTGAGAGCGGAGACGAGCGTGATGGCGCCGGCACGGCGAGTACGGCGGAACCGAGCACTTCTCATGGGTGGTCCCCTTCGGGCATGAACGTGGAAGGCGCCCCACCGCCGATGCGTTGTGGGGCGCCGCTCACTCAACCACCGCGAACAAGTGAACGCAATATCCCGCGCTGATTTCGTAATTGCTTGACAGTCGGCCGAAGAAGTTGAGGATCCGCTACCGGGCCCCAACCTGCGCGGTGGAGCCCCGAACGACGAGTTCCGGTTCGAAGAGCAGCTCGCCGTGCGGGACTTCGGTGCCTTGGATCTGGGCGCAGAGGAGGTCGACGGCGGCGCGTCCCATGGCTTCGATGGGTTGGCGGACGGTGGTGAGGGGTGGTTCGGTGCAGGTCATGAAGGCGGAGTCGTCGTAGCCGATGACGGAGACGTCGTGGGGTACGTGGAGTCCGCGTCGGCGTGCGGCGCGTACGGCGCCGAGGGCGAGGGGGTCGCTGGCGCAGATGATGCCGGTGACGCCGCGCTCCAGCAGTCGGGCGGCGGCGGCCTGGCCGCCTTCCAGGGAGAACATGGCCCGTTCCACGAACGCGTCGGGCAGGGCGGCGTGCAGGGCTCCGGCCGCTTCCCGGGCGGCGGCGAGCTTCCTGCGGGACGGGATGTGGTCGGACGGTCCCAGCACGAGGCCGATGCGCTCGTGGCCCAGCGATGCCAGGTGCCGCCAGGACTGCTCCACGGCCACGGCGTCGTCGCACGCGATGCACGGGAAGTCCAGATCCGGGATGGAGGCGTTGATGAGCACGACGGGGATGTTGCGCTCGGCGAGCAGCCGGTAGTGGTCGTGCGGCGCGTCCGCCTGCGCGAACAGGCCGCCGCCGGCGAAGACGACGCCGGAGACCTGCTGCTGGAGCAGCAGCTCGACGTAGTCGGCCTCGGAGACGCCGCCCTTGGTTTGGGTGCACAGCACCGGCGTCAGGCCCTGCTGGGCGAGCGCACCGCCGATGACCTCGGCGAACGCGGGAAAGATCGGGTTCTGCAGCTCGGGCAGCACCAGCCCCACGAGCCTCGCTCTCTCGCCCCGCAGCTGGGTGGGCCGCTCGTATCCCAGGACGTCCAACGCGCTGAGCACGGACCTCCGGGTCGCCTCGGAGACCCCGGGCTTGCCGTTGAGTACCCGGCTGACCGTGGCCTCGCTGACCCCAACCTTCTTCGCCACCTGAGCAAGTCGTCGTGTCACAAACGCAAGACTAGCGCAAGCCTCTGCAAGAGGCTTGCGCCAGTCAGTAGCCTGACCGACAAGGGCCGGTGCGGCCCGCTCGGTCTACGGGTTGCGGTTGATCTTGAAGGTGGACGTCGTGTTCCGGATGTCCACGGCGTTGCCCTCCAGCCTCAGCCCGTTGAACGTGACCTCGCCGACCGCGGGGCCCTGCCCCGGCTCGGGCATCTCGTTGGCCCAGAGGCCGAAGCCGGACTTGGCGTCGAACGCGTCACCGCTCTTGCGCGCGCCGGTGATGGACACGTCGGTGAAGACGGTGTCCTTGATCGGGAACTGCGGCTGCCCTCCCACGTAGTTCGTCTGGAACATGATGCCGCTGTACGTCGGATCGACGATGTCGACGTTGTTGACCCGGATCCCCTGGAACACCTTGGACGCGGAGAACACCCAGATGCCGGGGAAGGTCTGCTGTCCCCAGAAGTGGCCGCCGGCCCGGACGATCGAGATGTTCTCGAAGGTCGTCGGATCGGTGCCGAAGCCGTTCATCGGGTAGCCGAAGTCCAGCGAACTGATGGTGATGCCGGAGTAGACCAGGGTGTCCGCGATGTGGATGTTGCGGAAGGTGTTGTTGTAGCCGCCGTAGACGGCGAGTCCCGCGGCACGCCAGGTCAGCGTCGTCGAGAGGTTCTCGTACAGGTTGTTCTTCATGTCCGCGCCGCCGGCGTCGATCGCCGAGAACAGCGCGAAGCTGTCGTCACCGGTCGCCCGGGCGTCGTTGTTGGACACCAGGTTGTCGGTCGAGCCGTTGGTCATGTTGACACCGTCGGCGAACATGTTGCGGATCCGGGAGTTCTTGATCGTGATCCGGTCGCTGTTGGCGCCCCAGTAGAGGCACACCATGTGCTCGTTCCAGATGTTGTCGATCACGATGTCCGACACGTTGGAGAAGTCGAACACCTTGCCCGGACCGTCGATGCGGCTGGTGTAGTTGCCGAAGTAGGCGAAGTTCGCGAACGACGACCCCTTCGCGCTCGCCTCGGCCCGGAAGCCGACGTCGGTGTTGTCCTGCGTCGTGGGCGCGTGGAACTTGGTGAACCACGGACCGGCGCCCACCACCTTCACCGCCTTGCCGTACACCTGGAACTTGCTCGACGTCTGGTAATCACCGGCCGGCAGGTACACCCCGACCAGCTTGCCGGAGGTGTCCATGCGGACCCGGTCGAGCGCGTTCTGCACGTCCTGGTGCGTGAACCCGGCCGGCACCGCGTACGCCGCCGGGTCGGGGTTGGCCACCGGGGCGACCTGCTCCAGGTTGACGAAGTCGATCGCGTAGTCGGTGTTGTTCGCGGCGTCCTTCTGCAACCGGATCCTGCTGCCCGCCGGGACGGTCTCGCCCAGCATCAGGTGCGCCTCGTCGTAGATGTGACGCGGCGCGCCCGAGCCGGGGGAGTTGCCGGGCGAGGCCTCGTTGCCGTAGAGCCAGGCGTACTTCGACGTCAGCGGCAGCGCCTTCTTCATGACGCCGTCGACGTAGACGTTGATCGTGGAGTTGATGCCGCCGCCGCCCGGCGCGTCCGGGATGGAGAAGCGGGTCACCAGGGTGTTGGTGGCGGCCCGGGTGGTGAACTCGACGTACTCGCCGGTCGCGTCGAGCTCGACCGCCTTGCGGCCGGAGGCTTCCCCGGCGATGTCGCCGATGGTCCGGTTCGGTCCGGCCACGGTGGCACCGCCGCCGACCGTGCCGTCCTCCGCCTCGTACATGTCGTACGGCATGTTGGCGCCGCGTCCGACGAACAGCGGCTGCGTGGAGGTGTTGTTCTCCCGCTTGACCGGCAGTTCGTTGGCGTCGTCGGCCACCTTCACCTTCAAGGTGTACGAGCCGTTGGCCGCCTTCCAGGGGCCGAGGCTCACCGCGGGGCTCGTCGAACCGGCGGCGATGACACCGGAGTGCGTGCCGGTCAGCGTCTTGACGGTGGCGCCGTCGGAGTCCACCAGGGTGAGCGTCACCGCGTGGCCGCCGCCCGCGGAGTCCTGGGTGCCCTGGTTGCGCAGCGCGACCTTGAACGTGACGTCGTCACCGGCGGCCGGGCTGGAGGGGGAGGTGGTGACGGTCGCGGCGACCAGGTCGGAACTCCGGACCGGCTTGACGACCAGCGGCTCCGGACGCGTGTAGGTGTTGTTGGTCTCGTTCTGCTCGATGATCTCGCCGGCCTCGTCGGCGACCGCGCTCAGCTCGTAGGAGCCGGCGTCGCGCGCCCCGATGGAGGCGCTGACCGTGCTCTGCGCACCCGCCTGAAGCGCGCCCACGGAGGCGGTGGCGACCTTGGTGTCACCGAGCCGCAGGGCGACCTTGCCGGCCGGACTCGCCGCGGCGCCGCTGTTGCGGACGGTGGCCGACACGGTGATCTCGTCCGACTCGACGGGCGAGGCGGGCGAGGTGGCCAGCTTCGTCACCTCCAGGTCGGGGTTGGGCGCGGGGGCGCCGATCACCTGGAACTCGGCGATCTGCCCGGCCGTCGCCCCCGTGTTGGAGGTGAACCTGAGCTGCACGTCGGCGACCCGGCCGTCGACGGGCACGGTCACGCTGTTGCCGCCGCTCGCCGGATCGAAGACGTAGTCCTTCGCGGCCACCAGGCTGCTGAACCCGGAGGCCGCCTGCTCGCGGCCGAGCACCTGGATGTTCTGGGTGCGCTTGGACCAACTGGTGTCGGGGTTGAGCTTGAGTACGACGGCACTGATGTCGGCGTTGGCGCCGAGCTTGAGGGTCAGCGTGTTCGGGTAGCTGCCCGCCGCCCCCTCCCAGTAGGTCGACGTGCTGTTGTCGTTGGCGTTCTCGGCGACGTACGTGTGGATCACCGACGAGGCGCTGATCGGCTTGCCGACGGCCAGGTTCGAGCCGTCCCTGGTGCCGTTGCGGAGGACGGAGTTGCTGTCGCCCGACACGTTGCCGGCCGCGTCCCTGGCCCGCACGAAGTAGGTCACGTTCGCGGCGACGGGCTGGGTGTCGGTGTACGTGGTGACGTCGCCCGCGACGCTCTTGCGGAGCTTGTTGTCGGCGTAGACGTCGTACCCGGTGACGCCCTTGTTGTCGGTGGAGGCGCTCCAGGTCAGCTTCACCTGACCGGCGGTGGGCTCGGTGAGGGCGAGGTTCGACGGCGCGGTCGGCGCCTGCGTGTCACCGTTGTCGCCGCGCCGGGTGACCGTGTTGCTGTTCCCCGACACGTTGCCGGCCGCGTCCTTGGCCCGCACATGGTAGGTGACCGTCGCGTCGCCCGGACGGGTGTCGGTGTACGTGGTGACGTTCCCGCCGACCGAGGTCAGCAGGTCACCGTTGGCGTAGATGTCGTACCCCGTGACGGCCGTGTCGTCCGAGGACGCGTTCCAGGTCAGCCTGATCTGGCCGGTCGCCGGCTCGGTGAGGGCGAGGTTCGCGGGGGTGGTCGGGGCCTGGGTGTCGCCGCCCGCCGGGCCGTAGACCTCCAGCTCGGAGACCTGGGCGGCCGGCTGGCCGGTGTTCGCGGTCACCAGGACGCGCACGTAGCGGGCGGTCGTGGCGTCGAAGGCGACCGTCGCCGACTGGCCGCCCGCCGCGTCGAAGGTGTACGCCTTGGCGGCGGTCAGGTCGCCGAAGTCCGAGCCGTTCTCGCTCGCCTGGATCTTCAGGGTCTGGCTGCGGGCACCCCAGCCGTCCGGCAGCCGCAGCACCACGCGGTCGACCCTGCGGGAGGCGCCGAGGTCGGCCTGGATCCACTGCGGCAGCGCGTTGTTGGCGCTCTCCCAGTAGGTGGCCTTGTTGCCGTCGTTGCCGTTGCCGGCCGTGTACGCCCCCGTGGAACTGCTCGCCGTCAGAGTCCGGTTCGCGGCGAGGTTCGTCGACGACTCCCCGGCCGCGCGCACCTCGAGTTCGGAGAGCTGCGCCGCCTGCCAGCCGGTGTTGGCCGTGATCTCGACCCGCACGAACCGCGTCCTGGTGGCGGGGAAGCTCACGGTGACCGTGTTGCCCGACCCCGGGTCGAAGCGGTAGGTGGCGGAACCCTTCAGGGTGCTGAAGCTCGTACCGTCGGCGCTGCCCTGGAGGGAGAGTGTCTGGTCGCGGCGCTCCCAGCCGGCGGGCAGTCTCAGGACCACCTCGTCGATCCGCTCCGTGGTGCCGAGGTCGGTCTGGACCCACTGCGGGAGGCTGCCGCCGCCGCTCTGCCAGTACGAACCCTGGTTGCCGTCGGTGATGTTGGCGGCGCCGTACTCACCGTGCGCGCTGCTCGCCGCCGTGGCGTCCCCCACGGCGATGTTGGGTCCGCCTGCCGCCGTGGCCGACAGCAGGGGGCCGCCCAGCGCCAGGAGACTGGTCGCGACCACCGTGCACAGCGCACGTGATCTCCAGTTCCGGATTCTCATCTGTCCCCGATCTCCGCCTCGTTCCTGAATGTTCTCTGTCATTTACGTTGAGCGCTCAGAGAGTTGCAGAGAACTGTTGAGTCGTCTACAGGATGTGCGGCATGAACTCCGCGCACGGCGGACCGGCGCGGTAGTGGTGGGGTGTAAGGAACTCCCGGGTGGTGCCCTGGAACAGCGACTTTCACGGGCTCCGTCGGAGAACCGCAAGCCGCTGCCATTTCCCGCAAGGAATTTGCGGGCGGGGACGGGTGAGAGGTCTGCGGTCAGCCGGCGGACGGCTGCGCCGTGGAGCCGCGGACGACCAGTTCCGGTTCGAAGAGCAGCTCGCCGTGCGGGACTTCGGTGCCTTGGATCTGGGCGCAGAGGAGGTCGACGGCGGCGCGTCCCATGGCTTCGATGGGTTGGCGGACGGTGGTGAGGGGTGGTTCGGTGCAGGTCATGAAGGCGGAGTCGTCGTAGCCGATGACGGAGACGTCGTGGGGGACGTGGAGTCCGCGTCGGCGGGCGGCGCGTACGGCGCCGAGGGCGAGGGGGTCGCTGGCGCAGATGATGCCGGTGACGCCGCGTTCGAGGAGGCGGGCGGCGGCGGCCTGGCCGCCTTCCAGGGAGAACATGGCGCGTTCCACGAACTCGTCCGGCAGCTCGGCGTGCGCGGCCCCGGCCGCTTCCCGGGCGGCGGCGAGCTTCCTGCGGGACGGGATGTGGTCGGACGGACCGAGCACGAGGCCGATGCGCTCGTGCCCCAGCGATGCCAGGTGCCGCCAGGACTGCTCCACGGCCACGGCGTCGTCGCACGCGATGCACGGGAAGTCGAGGTTCTCGATCGACGCGTTGATCAGCACCACCGGGATGTTTCGCTCCGCCAGCAGCCGGTAGTGGTCGTGCGGGGCGTCCGCCTGCGCGAACAGACCGCCCGCGAAGACCACCCCCGAGACCTGCTGCTGGAGCAGCAGCTCGACGTAGTCGGCCTCGGAGACGCCGCCCTTGGTCTGGGTGCACAGCACCGGCGTCAGCCCCTGCTGGGCGAGCGCGCCGCCAATGACCTCGGCGAACGCGGGGAAGATCGGGTTCTGCAGCTCGGGCAGCACCAGCCCGACCAGCCGGGCCCGTTCGCCCCGCAGCTGGGTGGGCCGCTCGTAGCCCAGGACGTCCAACGCGCTCAGCACGGCCTGCCGGGTCGCGTCGGAGACCCCGGGCTTGCCGTTGAGCACCCGGCTGACCGTGGCCTCGCTGACCCCAACCTTCTTCGCCACCTGAGCAAGTCGTCGCGTCACACACGAAAGGCTAACGCAAGCACCGCAAGCGGCTTGCTCGGCGGCCGCATTGGGACGGCTGCGCACTGATTCAGGTGGTATGCACCGGTCGGTCCCAAGTGACCCGTGCGAGGACCGGAAGGTGGTCGCTGCCGGTGGCGGACAGGGTGCGTATGTGGCCGACCGTCGCGGAGCGGGCCAGAACCTGGTCGATCCGGGCCATCGGGAACGCGGCGGGGAAGCTGAGGGCGACGCCCCGCTCGGGCACGTTCAGCTCGCTGGTCAGCGGATCGAGTGCCCGGTCGTCGACGGTGCCGTTGAGGTCGCCCAGCAGGACCACCCTGCGCGACCGCTCCGCCGCGACGGCGTCGCCGAGCAGCCCGGCGCTCTCGTCCCGCCAGGACGACGCGAGGCCGGAGACCCCGACCCGGACCGACGGCAGATGCGCGACGTAGACGGCGACCTCGCCGCGCGGCGTGTGCGCCACGGCCCGCAGCCCGCGCTCCCACTCCTCCGTGATGCCCCGCGGTCTGATGTCCAGCGGTCGGGCCCCGCTGAGCGGATGCTTCGACCAGAGTCCGACCGTGCCCCGGACCGTCCGGTACGGGTAGTCCTGGGCGAGGGTCTTCTCGTAGACCGCCCGGGCGGGCGCCACCAGTTCCTGGAGCGCTATCAGGTCGGGCCCCGCACCGGCCAGTGCGCGGGCCGTTCCCGCCGGGTCGGTGTTCTCGTCGCTGACGTTGTGCTGCACCACGACGAGGTCGCCGGCGCCGGGCTCCGGCGCGGGCAGGAGCAGCGAGCCGAACTGGTACGTCCAGGCCGCCACCGGCAGCAGCAGGGCGACCAGCGCGAGAGCCGAACGGCGCAGCAGCGCCGGCGGGAGCAGCAGCACGACCAGCGCGCCGAGCCACGGCAGGAAGGACTCCAGCAGGCTGCCCAGCCCGCCGGGCCGGTTGGGAACCACGCCGTGGAACACCAGCAGCAGGGCGGTGAACGCGGCCACCCCGGCCCATACCCGCCCGCGCCGCCAGCTCCACCCAGGCTTCGCCCGCTCGGTCATCGCTCCTCGTTCCGTCGCCCTCGCTGTCAGGACGACGAAACCGGTAGATCGAGTTCCGGACGATGGAAGGAAGCGCTTTGCAAGGGTGCCGACTCCCAGCATGGGAAAGGGCCCCACGGATGCGCACCCGTGGGGCCCTCTCCCCTGCTCAGCCTTCGACCCAGCCGTGCTTCCTGCCGTACTCGACCAGCCGCTGCCGGAGCCGCAGGATCTGCTCCCCGGACAGCGACGGAGCCGCGCTCAGCATGAGTTCCGTCATCTCGTGGGTGAACTCCGCGGCGCCCAGCACATCACACGTCGGCTCCTCCGCCTCGTGGAACGAGGGCATCGGCGAATGCGCCGGCGCGGCGGACCGCAGCGGCGCGACATGCGCAGGCGCCACGGCCGGCGGCGCCCCGTCGGCCAGCTGCACGGACGACGCCTTCAGCCCGCGGTCGCCCTCCTCCACCTCGAACTTCACCCAGGCCCCGGAACGCACCGACGTCTCCGGGATCAGCAGATCATTGGCATGCAGGAAGACGTCCTCCCCGCCGTGCTCGGGAGCGATGAACCCGTAGCCCCGCACCCCGTCGAACCTGACAACCCTGCCTACCGCCATCTCAACCACACACCTTCTCGCACCTCTGAGCCCCAACGACTCGACAGGATGGTAACTCCGGACCGCGGCGAGTGCGGACCGGGACGTTCAAGTGGGGCCGAGCGTCAGTTGAACACGCAACCGTTGAGGGGTGTGCCGGGCGGCGCACTCATAGATCGGAAGGCCCCGCTGCCGTACGCTGACTGCCGCACCGCGATTCCCGAAACCTCCGCATTCGAGCCATGTCCAAGTGGTCGGCGAAAGGTGGGTACATGGCCGGGAACGGGCGGCGCGGTACGGACGGGAAGGCCGCGGCCGGGGACCGGCACTACGTACTCGTGTGCTCGCTGTGCGGCGACCGCCGGCCCGACGACGGCCTGATCCTGGACTGCCCGCGGGACCATCCGCCCGCACTGCTCAGAACCGAGTACGCCAACCCGCGGTTCACCCCCGACCAGGCGTACGACGGACTGTTCCGCTACCGGGAGTGGCTGCCCGTGGTCCGCGCCCCCCGATCGACGGGCCGGGGCGTCGTGTACCGCAGCCGCGGCCTCGCCGGCGCCCTCGGACTGCCACGGCTGTGGATCGCGTTCAACGGCTACTGGCCGGAACGCGGCGCCTCGCTCGAAACCGGCACCTTCAAGGAGTTCGAGGCCCTCACGGTGCTCGGCCGGCTCCCGGGCCGGGAGCACGTCCTGACCGTCGCCTCGTCGGGCAACACCGCCGCCGCGTTCGCCTGGGTCTGCTCCCGGCAGCGGGTGCCCTGCCTGATCGTCGTCTCCGGCAAGGGCCTGGGCCGACTGCGGTTCCCCGGGACCCTCGACCCCTGTGTGACGCTCGTGGTCATCGACGACGGCGACTATCCCGACGCCATCGCACTCGCGTCCTCGATCTCCCGCCTGCCGCCCTTCCGGGCCGAGGGCGGCGTGAAGAACGTCGGCCGCCGGGACGGCCTGGCGGCCGTACTGCTGACGGCGTACGAGGAAATGAGATGCCTGCCGTCGCACTACTTCCAGGCCGTGGGCAGCGGCACCGGCGCCATCGCGGTCCTCGAGGCCGCCCGCCGGATCAGCGGCGCCGCCGGCGGACTTCCGCTGCCCCGACTCATGCTGTGCCAGAACCTGCCGTTCACCCCCATCCACGACGCCTGGCGCATGGGGGAGACCGTGCGGGAACCCGAACTCACCGACGGCTTCCGGGAGTCCATCGCCAAGGTGCATGCCGACGAGCTGACGAACTGGGCACCCCCCTACAGCATCCGCGCGGGCGTCCGCGACGCGCTGCGCGACAGCGACGGCGACGTCCTGGTCGTCGACAACGCCTCCGTCGTCGTCGCCAGGAACATGTTCCGCACACTCGAAGGGATCGACATCGAACCCGCAGCGGGTGTGGCCGTCGCCTGCCTGCGCGACGCGGTGGCCCAGGGGAAGGTCGACCGGGACTCGGTCGTCCTGCTGAACATCACCGGTGGCGGGCGCCGCCGCCTCGCGA
This sequence comes from Streptomyces sp. NPDC056128, assembly GCF_042263835.1. Classification (NCBI taxonomy): domain Bacteria; kingdom Bacillati; phylum Actinomycetota; class Actinomycetes; order Kitasatosporales; family Streptomycetaceae; genus Streptomyces; species Streptomyces sp. NPDC056128. Next base: position 889,257 of record NZ_JBHJVQ010000001.1, read on the forward strand.
CGGACCGCCCTCTGGTAGGCGCCCGGCCGCACTGGCGCCTGACGAAGGACGCACTCGCCGAGGACGGACTGGCGCAGCGGATCGCCGCGCGACGCACATGAACGGCTTGGACGGGAGGAGCGGCGACAGGCGATACTCAAGCGCTCCTCAAGGAAATCGCTGCGTGCTGCTTTGATCGGGGAAGGATCTGATGCGGCTCTCGCTCGGCGACTACGCCCGACTGGCGCGCGAACGGCTGGACCCACCCGTCTGGGACTTCCTCGACGGCGGCGCCGGTGAGGAACGCACCCTACTGGCCAACACCACCGCCTTCGACCGGGTGCGGCTGCGGCCCACGGTACTGAGCGGAGTCACCGCCCCGGAACTCCAGACCAAGATCCTCGACCGCCCGTGGGCGGTTCCGCTGGCCGTCGCGCCGATGGCCTACCACACCCTGGCGCACCCGGAGGGCGAGGTCGCCACCGTCCGGGCCGCGGCGCGGCGCGGCGTCCCCGTCGTCGTCAGCATGTTCGCCGGCCGCACCTTCGAGGACCTCGCCGCCGCGGCCGGCGCTCCGCTCTGGCTCCAGACGTACTGTCTGCGCGACCGCGCCACCGTCCGACGGCTCGTGGAACGTGCCGAGCACGCCCGGTTCGAAGCGGTCGTCCTCACCGTCGACACCCCCCGCCTGGGCCGGCGGCTGCGCGACCTGCGCAACGGCTTCCGGCTGCCCCCGGGCGTCGGACCCGCCAACCTCGACGGCGACGGCTTCGACAGCCCGGCGGGCCACGCCCTGACCCGGTTCGACCCGGCGCAGGACTGGGGCTGGGTCGAGTGGCTGCGGTCGGTCACCCGGCTGCCGATCGTCCTGAAGGGGATCCTCACCGGGGCGGACGCGGCACGCGCGGTCACCGCCGGGGTGGACGGAATCATCGTCTCGAATCACGGCGGACGCCAACTCGACGGCGTACCGGCGTCCCTGGACGCGCTGCCGGAAGTCGCGGCCGCGGTGTCGGACGCGTGCCCGGTCCTCCTCGACGGGGGCGTGCGCCGCGGCGCCGACGTCCTGGCCGCCCGTGCGATGGGCGCGGACGCCGTCCTCCTCGGCCGTCCCGTGCTGTACGGACTCGCCGTGGACGGCGAGGAGGGCGTCGCGCGCACGCTCGACCTGCTGGTCGACGAACTCACCGACGCCATGACCCTCACCGGCACGCCTTCCGTGGCGGCGGTCTCCCCAGAGCTGGTCAGCACCTCGTCCATGTGACCGAAGAAGACAAGAGAGAGGAGATGGTGATGTCCGGCTGGACCGTCAAGCGGCTTGTCCGCAGCAAGCGTCGTATGTGGGGGTGGACCTTCCGATGACCGTCCGGGCCCGGATCGTCGGCGTGGGCACGGCCGTGCCGCCGACCTCGTACTCGCAGCAGGAAGTGCTGGACACCTTCGAGATCACCGACGCCAGGGCGCGTGGCGTCTTCCTCAACAGCGCCATCGAGCGACGCCACCTGGTGCTCCCCCCGCCCGGCGCCGACGGCCGCCCCGTCCGCGAGCAGCAGGGCGATCTGCTCGACAAGCACAGGACCCACGCCGTGGAGTCCGGAATCCGCGCCTTGGAAGCCTGCCTGAAGCGGGCCGGCGCGAGCCTCGCCGACGTGCGTCACCTGTGCTGCGTCACCTCGACGGGATTCCTCACCCCGGGGCTGAGCGCACTGATCATCCGTGAACTGGGCATCGACCGGGACTGCAGCCGCTCCGACATCGTCGGGATGGGCTGCAACGCGGGCCTGAACGCACTGAATCTGGTCGCCGGCTGGTCGGTGGCCAACCCCGGCGAGCTGGCCGTCGTCCTGTGCTCGGAGGCGTGCTCGGCCGCCTACGCCATGGACGCCACCATGCGGACGGCCGTGGTGAACAGCCTCTTCGGCGACGGAGCCGCGGCGGTCGCGCTGATCGCCGGCGAACCCGCGCCCCCCGCACACCGGCCCGGCGCGGGCGCGGACGGCCCGCGCATCCTCCGGTTCGCCAGCCACATCATCCCCGACGCCGTGGGCGCCATGCGGTACGACTGGGACCGGGACCTGGGCAGGTTCAGCTTCTTCCTCGACCCGCAGATCCCCTACGTCATCGGCGCGCACGCCGAAGAGGTCACCGACCGCCTGCTGGCCGGAACCGGCCTGCTCCGCGACGACATCAGCCACTGGCTGGTGCACTCGGGCGGCAAGAAGGTCATCGACGCGGTCGTCGTCAACCTCGGCCTGAGCCGCCACGCCGTCCGGCACACCACCGGAGTCCTGCGCGACTACGGGAACGTCTCCAGCGGGTCGTTCCTGTTCTCCTACGAGCGTCTCCTGGAGGAACAGGTGGCCACCCCCGGCGAATACGGCGTCCTCATGACCATGGGACCCGGCTCCACCATCGAGACGGCGCTGATCCAATGGTGACCGGCGAGAGCTTCCACCTGGAGATCGACGGCTCCGCACACCTCACGGCGGACTCCGTGCGCGCCGTGGAGACGGCCTGCGCCGCCGCCGAGCGCGACGGGTTCCTCGCCGTGGCCGTCACCGGCGTACCGGACGGCATGCGCACCGAGGCCGATGTCGCCCTGGTCAGCAAGTGGGAACGGGCACTGCGACGGCTCGAACGGCTGCCCGCGACCACGATCGCGGTCGCCTCCGGCGCGGTCGGCGGCCCCGCCCTCGACGCGCTCCTCGCCACCGACCACCGCATCGCGACCCCCGACACCCGCCTGGAGGTCTCGCTGAGCGGTGCGGCCACCTGGCCGGGCATGGCGCTGCACCGGCTCGTCCAGCAGGCCGGCATCGCGGCCGTGCGGCACGCGGTCCTGTTCGGGCAGCCCCTGACGGCGGCGCGAGCACTGGCCCTCGACCTCGTCCACGACCTCGTCGACGCGCCCCTGCCCGCGCTGACCGAGGCCGTCGCGGCGGCCCGCCTCCGCTCCGGCCGCGAACTGGCCATCAGACGGCAGCTGATGCACGACGCCGCCACGACCAGCTTCGAGGACGCACTCGGCGCCCACCTCGCGGCCTGCGACCGGACGCTCCGTCAGGCCGCGGCGGGAGCGGGCCGATGACAGCCGGGGCGCCCGAGGCGCCGGACGGGCTCGACGCAGACCTACGCCGAGATCTGGCCCGGCTCACCGACGACTCCGCGACCTCGGACCGGGCCAGGAAACTGCGGGTCGAGATCATGGACCGGCACGCGGACGCCCTCTACGACCGGCTCACCGACGGGCGCTCGGCGCACCCGCGCCTCGACCGGCTGATGGCCGACACGGCCAAGGCGTTCCCCGCGCTGGTGCCGACCGAGATCGACCAGGGGATCTTCCTGCGCGGCGTCCTGCGCGCACCGGACGCCGGCCCGCACCTGCTGTCGTCGATGCTCCGTCCGACCGAGCGCGCGCTGGCCCTGCTGCCGGAGTTCCGCCGGACCGGGTCCGTGGAGACACACTCGCTGCACGTGGAGCGCCGGGACGGCGTGGCCCACCTGACCATGTGCCGGGACGACTGCCTGAACGCCGAGGACAACCGCCAGGTCGACGACATGGAGACGGCCGTCGACCTGGCCCTGCTCGACCCGGACGTGGAGGTCGGCGTCCTGCGCGGCGGGACCATGACGCACCCCCGCTACCGCGGGCGACGGGTCTTCAGCGCCGGCATCAACCTCAAGAGCCTGCACGCCGGGGAGATCTCACTGGTCGGCTTCCTGCTCCGGCGTGAACTGGGCTACATCAGCAAGCTCGTCCGGGGCCTGCTCGTCGAGCGGGACGACGACTGGCGGTCGGCCACGGTGGAGAAGCCGTGGATCGCCGCCGTCGACACCTTCGCCATCGGGGGAGGCTGCCAGCTCCTGCTCGTCCTCGACCACGTGATCGCCGGCTCGGACGCCTACGTCAGCCTCCCCGCCGCACGCGAGGGCATCGTCCCCGGCGTGTCGAACCTGCGGCTCGGCCGCGTCGCCGGATCGCGCCTCGCCCGCCAGGTCATCCTGGGCGGACGGCGCATCTGGGCGACGTCCCCCCAGGCGCGCGCGCTGATCGACGAGGTCGTGGAACCCGACGAGATCGACGCCGCCGTCGACCGGGCGGCCCAGCGGCTGCGCGCCCCGGCGGCCGTCCCGAACCGCAGCATGCTCAACCTCGCCGAGGAACCCCCCGACGTGTTCCGCGCCTACGTCGCCGAGTTCGCCCTGCGGCAGGCGCTGCGGCTGCACGCGGAGGACGTGCGGGACAAAGCGGCCCGATTCGGCGGCCGAGCCACATGACCCGTCCCGCACGGCCACGAGCCGTCCGGGACGTCTTCGTCGACGCGCGCCCACCCGCGCGCAGAACTGGAGGAGTGCGGTGCGCAGTCACCAGCCCGAACCGGCCGAACCGGCAGGCACGGACGCGGGAACCGGTCCCCCCGATCCGGTCGTCGCCACCGCACGCCGCCGACTGGACGAACTGCGCACCGTGCGGACACCGGTCGAGGACTTCAGGACGGCGGTCAGGGAGCTGGTGGTCATCGCCTCCCCCTTCCGGGGCGGCACCACACTGCTGACGGAGCTCCTCCGCGGCGCCGAGGACCTCCTGCACTTCCAGGCCGAGATGCAGCCCATCCTGCGCCTGGCCGGGTGGACCCACCCGGAGAACGGCGCCGACTCCGAACGGCTCTCCGGCCTCACCGGAGACGTCGCGCTCCTCGAAAGCGAACTGGGCAGCGACGTGGGCAACCCGGTGAGCGACTGGGGCGCCATCGACTGGTCGCGGTTCGCCCAGGACGTCCTGTGGCGGTGGATCGTGCAGTGGCCCACGGCACCGCTCAGCCTGGCCGAGGTCGAATCCATGCTGGCGAAGGCGCTCGCGGACCAACCGCCCGGCGGCCTCGACGACGGCAGCGGCGATCCCACCCGGGCGGTCGGCCTCACCCTGCTGAAGATGCTGACGACCCGGTACGAGTGCGCGAACCCGTACTACGCCGACGTCTCGGCGGCCGAGATCAACGGCATCCTCCCGGGCGCGCCCCGGCCGGCCGGACCGCACGGCGACACCGTCCTCGAATTCGCGCCCCTCGCCCTGCCCAAACCCTGGAAGAGGGCGACGCGGCGGGAGGTGGAGAGCCGGACGGTCATCACCAAGACCCCGGTCAACGTCTACAAACTGGGGGCCCTCAGGGAGTTCTTCCCCCGGGCCCGCATGAGGATCATCCACCTCACCCGCAACCCGGGCGCCGCGATCAGCAGCTACCGCGAGGCATGGCTGTCGCACTGGTTTTTCAACGCCCGGGTCGGCACCCCGCTGAACATCGCCGGATACACCGAACCGGGACGGCCGTGGAGCCGTGACTGGTGGAAGCTCGACTTCCCGCCGGGCTGGCAGGATCTCACCGAAGCCCCGCTGGAGGAGGTCTGCGCCACCCAGTGGCGCTGCTCGCACACCGCCATCCTCGACTTCGCGGCGCGGAACAAGGACATCGACGTCCTCCGTCTCCAGTACGAGGACCTGATCGGCACCGCCCACGAACGCACCCGTGCCATCGGCGAGTTGGCGAGCTGGCTCGGCACGGACCGCTCACCCCTGCTGGCCCCGGCGGTGCGGGGGATGACCCCCATGAACGCCCTCACGCTGCCGCGGCGCGCGAAGTGGTACGGCAACTACGACGTCCTCAAGGACGCCCTGAACAGCCCCGACGTGCTGTCCCTCGCGGCGGAGCTGGGCTACTCGACGGACCTGACCGACTGGCCGTGACCCACGCCCGGCGGCCGTGACCCCGCCCAGCGGCCGTGATCCCCGCTCACCGGCGGTGCAGCCACGCGAGGAAGTCGGGCGGTGCCAGTGCGGCCGCCCTGGCGTGATACCTCGTCAGCTCGTCGCCGGTCAGCAGGGCCGTGCCGGACCCGGACCCACCCCGCCGGAAGAACGCCTTGTTGTCACGGGTCGTCCCCAGGGGCTGGATCCGGTCCGCGGCCGCGCGCATCCGGTCGAACGAGGCGGCCGCCACCAGATCGGCCCAGCCGGCGCCTCCGGTGGGGACGCCGAGGTGCCGGCCCAGGCGGGCCATCTCACCCGAGAGGTCGGCGGAGAGATCCTCGTAGTGGAAGAGGAGGACCCCGGCGTCGGCGCGGCGGGACCAGGCGTCCGACAGATGCCACAGCACACCCCGCAGGGACGACGGCTGCCCCTCACGCGGGGGATCCTCCTCGACCCACCGGGCCAGCCACTCCCGCGGTGCCACCTGCCGCTCCTGACGCGGGCCTCCGGGCCCCGGCACATCGCCGGACCGGTCGTGGTTGCCGCTCTGGTGGTACAGCGAGACCGCGGTGTCCAGCGGATGCCGGGCGACGACGACATGGGTGACGTCCGGCGCCGTCACGATGTCGCTCAGCGGCGTATGGGTCTTGATCAGCCGCCGGTGCGACTGACCGGCGAACGCGGCGAACACCTCGTCGCACGGACGCGCCATGTCGTCCAGCCAGGGCGACAGTTGAGGCAGGGGCGCCGGGAGGTCCGGAGTCCGCAGGACCAGCAGGGCGCAGATCATCTGCATCCACGTGGTGCCGCTCTTGGCGGGTGTGCTGATGACGATGTCACCGGACCGGAAGTCGAACCGGCGCCACCGCGAGGTCCGCAGGAACGTCCACAGCGAGAGGGCGGCGGCGCGCCCGCGGTCGGTCAGGACGAGCCGTACCCGTCGGCGGTCGGCCCGATCCACCCGCAGTTCCAGGTACCCGTGCGTGGTCAGCGCGTCCACGGTCTCGCCGGCCTGCCGGTCGCTGATGCCCAGCACGCGCTTGAGGTCCCCGGCCGCCCCGCCCCGGAACGCCATGGCACCCAGGACGAAAGGCCCGTGCCGCGGAAGGCCGTCGAATCCCGCTGCCGACAGATGGGCGTCGAGGTCCGCCTCCACGTCCCGCGCCTCCCGGAGCAGGGAGCGGAGCATTTCATCGCTGACGGCAACAGGAAACACACCCGCAGCGTATTGACCGCCCGTCCGGCCGTCAATGCGTGCAATCTCGGCAACGCCCGCCACCCGTCCGGAAATCGAAGTGAAAGCCGAGCATTTCCCTTTACGCTCGTCGGCCGTCGTTCCCAGCGGCAGTGATCCTCAGGTAGCGTGCACCGACGCCATTCGGATACCGGAGGGTTCCCATGGATATTGGCGCGATCGATCATCTCGAATGCTATGTGGCCGATGTGGACAGCTCGGCCCTCTTCCTCCGCGACGCGTTCGGCTTCCAGGTGTGCGGTCGCGGCGGCCCCGACACCGGCCTGACCGGCTGCCGGTCGGTGCTGCTGCGCCAGCACGGGATCTGCCTCCTGCTGACGACGGCCCTGGACGAGCACCATCCGGCGGCCGGCTACGTGGAGCGCCACGGCGACGGGGTCGCCGTCATCGCCGTCACGACCGCCGACGCCCACGCGGCGTTCACCGAAGCCGTGGAACGCGGGGCGGCCGCGGTGGAACCCCCCACCGAACTCAAGGGCGACGGCACACGCGTCGCCACCGCCTCGGTGAGCGGGTTCGGCGACGTCGTCCAGCGTTTCGTCGAGCGGGCGGACCCCGCCGGCCCCTTCGCCCCCGGCCTCCTTGTCGAGGAGCACCCCGGGGTCACCGCGCCGGGACTGCTGAGGACCATCGACCACCTCGCCGTGTGCGTCCCCGCCGGCGAACTGGAGCGCACGGTGCGCGACTACCAGTCGATATTCGGATTCTCGCAGACTTTCGAGGAACGCATCATCGTCGGTTCCCAGGCGATGGATTCCAAAGTGGTGCAGAGCGAATCCGGAAAAGTAACCCTGACCATTATCGAACCGGACACCACGCGGGAGCCGGGGCAGATCGACGCATTCGTCCGCGCCCACGACGGCGCCGGCGTGCAGCACATCGCTTTCCTCACCGAAGACATCGCGGAGGCCGTGCGCGACTGCACGAAACGCGGCGTCCGCTTCCTTTCGACGCCCTCCCGCTACTACGACGCGCTGCCCGAGCGGATCGGCGCCCTCGGCGTGCCCCTGGACGAACTGCGCGAACTCAACATCCTCGCCGACCGCGACCACTGGGGCCTGCTGCTCCAGCTCTTCACCGAGTCACGGCACCCCCGGGGCACCCTCTTCTACGAGCTGATCGACCGGCGCGGCGGGCGCACCTTCGGCAGCAACAACATCAAGGCCCTCTACGAGGCGGTCGACCGGCAGCGTGCCGCGGACCCGGAACCGGCCACCTGAGACGAGCGGAGGACCGTGATGGGGCAGACACGGGCACGGACGGAAGAAGCCGACGTCGTCGTGGTGGGAGGCGGCCCGGGCGGCTCGACCGCCGCCGCACTCGTCGCCCTGCGGGGACACCGGGTGGTGCTCCTGGAGAAGGAGAGGTTCCCGAGGTACCAGATCGGCGAGTCGCTGCTGCCGGCCACGGTCCACGGAGTCTGCCGCCTCACGGGCGTCGCGGACGAACTGGCCGCCGCCGGCTTCACCAGGAAACGTGGCGGCACGTTCCGCTGGGGGTCGAGACCCGACCCGTGGACCTTCTCCTTCTCGGTCTCGCCCAGGATGGCGGGCCCCTCCTCCTTCGCCTACCAGGTCGAACGCTCCAAGTTCGACCACATCCTCCTCAACCACGCCCGCAACCTCGGCGTGGACGTCCGCGAGGGCTCCGCCGTCGACCACGTCCTGGAGGACGGCGAACGGGTGAGCGGCGTCGGCTACACCGACGAGGTCGGCGAGCGGCACGAGATCACGAGCCGGTACGTCATCGACGCCTCCGGCAACACCAGCCGCCTCTTCACCAACGTCGCCGGCACCAGGAACTACTCGGAGTTCTTCCGCAGCCTCGCCCTCTTCGGCTACTTCACCGGCGGCAAACGGCTCCCGGAACCCAACTCCGGCAACATCCTCTCGGCGGCCTTCAAGAGCGGCTGGTTCTGGTACATCCCCCTGAGCCCCGAACTGACCAGCGTCGGCGCCGTCGTACGCCGCGACATGGCGCAGAAGGTCCAGGGAGACCCGGAGGCGGCACTGCGCGCCCTGATCGACGAATGCCCCCTCGTCAAGGAGTACCTCGCCGACGCCGAACGCGTCCGCACCGGCCAGTACGGGCGGCTGCGGGTGCGGAAGGACTACTCCTACCAGGCCACGTCCTACTGGCGTCCCGGAATGGTCCTCATCGGCGACGCCGCCTGCTTCGTGGACCCGGTGTTCTCCTCCGGGGTCCACCTCGCCACGTTCAGCGCGCTGCTCGCCGCGCGCTCCATCAACAGCGTCCTGGCCGGCACGGTCGGCGAACAGGACGCCTTCCGGGAGTTCGAGGCCCGGTACCGCCGCGAGTACAGCGTCTTCTACGAGTTCCTCGTCTCCTTCTACGACATGAACGTCAGCGAGGAGTCGTACTTCTGGCGGGCGAAGAAGGTCACCGGCAGCTCGGCGGCGGAATTCGAGTCGTTCATCGACCTCGTCGGCGGAGTCGCCTCCGGGGAGTCCGCGCTCACCGACGCCCGGACGACCGCCGCCCAACTCAAGTCGCGGTCGGCGGAGTTCTCCGGCGCGGTCGACCAGGTCGCCGCGGACGACGGGGGGACCATGGTCCCCCTCTTCCGGTCCGAGGTGGTCCGCAACGCCATGCGACAGGGCGGCCAGGTCCAGAGCCACGCCCTGCTGGGAGACGACGCCGAGGACGAGACCCCACTCCTCCCCGGCGGACTGGTCGGCTCACCCGACGGGCTGTCCTGGCAGACCCCGAAACGCCAGGAGACCCCGTAGGCAGAAGACCGCGGCGGCCGGCTAGGACCCGGCCGCCGCCGACTTCTGCGGGGCGAACTGCGTGCGGTACACCTCCGCGTAGAGCCCGCCGCCCGCGAGCAGCTCCTCATGCGTCCCGCGCTCGGCGATCCGGCCCTCGTCGATGACCAGGATCTGCGACGCGTCGCGCACCGTGGACAGCCGGTGCGCGATCACCAGCGACGTCCTGCCCTCCAGCGCGGTCGCCAGCGCCCGCTGGACGGCCGCCTCCGACTCCGAGTCCAGATGCGCCGTCGCCTCGTCCAGCACCACGACCGCAGGAGACTTCAGCAGCAGCCGGGCCAGGGCGATCCGCTGCTTCTCACCCCCCGAGAGCCGATAGCCGCGATCACCCACCACCGTGTCCAGACCCTCCGCCAGCGAGGAGACCAACTCCCAGATCTGCGCCGCCCGGCACGCCTCGACGATCTCCCGCTCCGTCGCGTCCGGCCGGGCATAGGCCAGGTTGGCCCGGATCGTGTCGTGAAACAGATGGGCCTCCTGACTGACCACACCGATCGTCTCCCGCAACGAGGCGAGCGTCAGGTCCCGGACGTCCTCACCACCGATGCGCACCGTCCCCACATCGGGGTCGTACAGCCTGGGCACCAGCCGGGTGACCGTCGTCTTGCCCGACCCCGAACGCCCCACCAACGCCGTCAGCCGACCGGCCGGCGCCCGGAAACTCACCCGGTCCAGCACCTGCGCCGGAACCGCACGCTCGGGAACCGCCGACGCGATGGACTCCAGCGACGCCAGGGAGACCTTGTCGGCGGCCGGGTAGGAGAATGACACCCCCTCGAACTCGATCTCCGGCGCGCCGGCGTCCGACGAGCCGGTGTCCGACGCGAGCGCGAGCGGGCGAGCCCCGGGACGCTCCTTGATGATCGGCTCCAGGTCCAGCACCTCGAACACCCGGTCGAAGCTCACCAACGCCGTCAACACACTCACCTGCATGTTCGACAACTGGTTGACCGGCCCGTACAGCCGGGCCAGCAGAGTGACCAGCGCGACCATGGTGCCCAGTTGGAACACCCCGTCGATGACGAGGCTCCCCCCGAGCCCGTACATGACGGCGGTGGTCAGCGACGTGAGCAGCCCCATCAGGATGAAGAACGAACGCGCGTACACCGCGGTGACCGTCGCGATGTCCCGGACCTTCCCGGCCCGGTCCGCGAAGAGGCCGGACTCCTCCTCCGGCCGCCCGTACAGCTTGACGAGCAGCGCACCCGACACGTTGAACCGCTCGTTCATCATGGAGGCCGCCTCGGCGTCCAGCTGCATCTGCTGCCTGGTGAGCCGCTGCAGCCGCTTCCCGATCACCTTGCCGGGCAGCAGGAACAGCGGAATGAGCACCAGCGCGGCCAGCGTCAACTGCCAGGACAGATACAGCATGGCGGCGAGGACGAGCACCAGCGTGAGCAGAGTGGACACCGCCTGGGACAACAGCGTCGTCACCGCCTGCTGGGCGCCGATGACATCCGTGTTCAGCCGGCTGACGAGGGACCCGGTCTGCGCCCGGGTGAAGAAGGCCATCGGCTGCCGTTGCACATGGCGGAACACCTCGGTCCGCAGATCGTAGATGAGACCCTGACTGATCTGGGCCGAGCACCTGGTCTGCACGAACAGCACCAGCGCGTCGAGCAGCGCCAGCCCGGCGATCACCAGGGACAGCGTGACCACCACCGAGACCCGGCCCGGCATCACACCGTCATCGATGATCACCTTGAGGATCAACGGCATGGACACCGTGATGACCGCGTCGGTCGCGGTCACGAACATCAGAAGACCCAGCCGCCAACGGTATGGCTTCGCGTAGGGAATGATCCGGCCCAGCGTGCCGGGCTTGATCTGCTGGCGGGTGACCGAATCACCGAGGCGCAGCCGTATCGGCCCGGGGCCTCCAAGCATGGGGCGCGTACCTCCTCCGTCATGGGCGACGAGACGTACCCACCCTCCATGGCAGATGTGCCAGCCGAGTATCGCCCGCCGCGACTCCGACTGACAACACACGCACGGCGGTTGGGGACCCGGCCCTTCACTGGCGGCAACCGGTGCCTGCTGTTAGCGTCCGCGCGAACGCACCGCCATTGGTATCCCGCTCCAGGAGGGTGACGTTGACGACCGAGAATCCACCCGCGACACCGACCCGGCCGATTCCCGCGGAATCCGACCTGAGCGGGGCCCTCCTCCACCGGGCCGACCTGCACGGCAGCGTCTCCGACCCGACGCTGGACACGATGAACTTCCTCAACGAAATCACCCTGCGATATCCGGACGCCATCTCATTCGCCCCCGGCCGGCCCTACGACGGATTCTTCGACACCGGCCAGATATTCGAGCACATCCAGCGATATCTGAACCACCTCTCGGACAACGGGAATTCACCCGAAGCCGTCCGCGACGCGATGTTCCAGTACGGCCCGACCGCGGGCCGCATCCGTGAGCTGATCGCCGACTCACTGCGCCGCGACGAGGACATCGACGTCCCCCCGGAATCCATCGTCGTGACCGTCGGCTGCCAGGAGGCGATGCTCCTCGCCGTACGGGCCCTCATCGCCGACCGCGACGACGTACTCCTCGTGGCCAGCCCCTGCTACGTCGGCATCACCGGCGCCGCCCGCCTCCTGGACGTCGAACTGATCGCGGTCGAGGAACAGGAGACCGGCCTGCGCACCGCCGACCTGGAAGCCGCCCTGGAAGCCCAGCGAGCCCGTGGACGCCGCCCCCGGGCCTTCTACGTCGTACCCGACCACTCCAACCCCTCCGGCACCACCATGCCCCTGGCCACCAGACACGAACTGCTGGACCTGGCCGACCGCCACGACATCCTGGTCCTGGAGGACAGCCCGTACCGCCTGGTGAGCGGCGCCCCACGCCTGCCCACCCTCAAATCCCTCGACCGCCGCCACCGCGTGGTCCACCTCGGATCCTTCTCCAAGACGCTCTTCCCCGGCGCCCGCGTCGGCTACGCCGTCGCCGACCAGCCCGTCCACGACACACACGGCCGCACCGGCCTCCTCGCCGACGAACTGGCCAAAATCAAAAGCATGGTGACCGTCAACACGTCCCCCCTGAGCCAGGCCGCGGTGGCGGGCATGCTGCTGGCCGCCGAAGGACAGGTCGCCGAACTCAACAAAGAAGCCTCGGCCTACTACCAGGGCACCATGCGCTCCACCCTCCACCGGCTCGAACAACGCTTCCCACCAGGCGTCCGCGAGGCGACCCGAGTCCGGTGGAACACCCCCGAGGGCGGCTTCTTCCTCACCCTGCGGGTCCCCTTCCACGCCGACAACGAGGCCCTCGCCCGGTCGGCCCAGGACTTCGGCGTCATCTGGACACCCATGTCCTACTTCCACCCCCACGGCGGCGGCGACCACAGCATCCGCCTCTCCACCAGCTACCTGACCGAGGATCACATCAGCGAGGGCATCCAACGACTCGGCAACTTCATCGAGCACGAGGCACACCGCCCGACCGGACCCGCGACCTGACAACCACGCCCGCGGACATGGCCGTTCAAGTGGCGCCACGCCCCAGTTGAACACTTCAACCACCTTGGCCGGGCCAGGACGCTGACCTCGGGCGGCGAACGGATCGACGTATTGCGTCGATCCGTTCGGCAGGACAGTATTCCCCGGGGTGGGCTCCCCGGACGACGAGCCCACCGTGTGCGCAGGTAATGGGGGAGGAATACTCGCTCGTGAGCCAGGCCATGCCGCCCATACGCGACGACGACGCACGCCGACCGCGACAGACCGGCCAAGACCCGGCCGCCTGGCGCCGAAGGCGGCACCAGGACAGACAGCCACACCACGACCGATCCTCCGAACGGCCGGCGGTGACGACGCTGGAAGCGGTGCGGGCATGCCGCAGCTCCTGACCAACGGTGTCCGCCTCGCCTACGAACGCCAGGGAGCGGGCACACCGGTGCTCTACATCATGGGCTCCGGCGCCGCAGGACGCGTGTGGACCGTCCACCAGACCCCCGCCGCGGTACGCGCGGGCTACGAGGCCATCACCTTCGACAACCGCGGAATCCCGCCGTCCGACAGCCCTCCCGGCAAGTACTCGCTCGCCGACCTGGCCGAAGACACCCGAGGACTGATCGAAGCACTGGACCTCGCACCCTGCCGGATCGTCGGCGTCTCCATGGGCGCCCTGATCGCCCAGGAACTGCTGATCACCTCGCCGCACCTGGTCCACTGCGCCGTCCTCATGGCCACCAAGGCACGCTCCGACACCGCCCGGACCGCACACGCCATGGCACACCGCGCGCTCACCGACTCCGGGATCACCCTGCCACCCGAGTACTACGCCGCCACGACGGTCTTCGAGATGTTCTCACCGAAGACCCTCGACAACGACGACGCGATCTCCCTCTGGCTCGACACCTTCCAGATCGCGGACGGCGGCCGGCACATGGGCGGCGGCCAGTCCTGGGCCGGCCTCAACGGCGAGGACCGACGTCCGGCCCTGCGCGACACCACCGTCCCCTGCCGGGTCATCGCCTTCTCCGACGATCTCATCACACCACCACACCTGGGCGCCGAAGTCGCCGACGCCATCACGGACTGCGACTACGTCGAGATCCCCTCCTGCGGTCATCTCGGCTACCTGGAACGCCCCGAAGAGATCAATTCCGCCATCCTGGAATTCCTGCGAAAGCACGACGACTGAACGTCACCGCGCGCGATTTTACGTCCTTTCATGACTACGTCTTTCATGCCGTCAGCAGCCAGAGAGGGAAACGTAAATGACCAACCCCTTCGAGGACCCGGAAGCCACCTACCTCGTGCTCGTCAACGACGAGGGCCAGCACTCACTGTGGCCCGCCTTCATCGACGTACCGGCCGGCTGGGAGGTCATCCTCAGTGAGTCCAGCCGCCAGGAATGCATGGACTTCATCGAGACCAACTGGACCGACCTCCGCCCCAACAGCCTGATCAAGGCCATGGAGAACAACTAGGTCCACCGCTCCGCACGACGAGTTGTCAGCCGGCCGAGCAGCCGGCTCCTGTGCCGCTCACGGGCAGTCGGAAGCCGAGGAGGTCAGGTCAGGTATGTCCCATGACGCGGAAAACGGCCAGGAGCTGATGACGGGGCAACTCGCCATCTGGAACGCACTCCAACTCGAACCCGTGGACCCGATCTTCAACATCGCCGAATACCTCGACATCCAGGGCGACCTGAATGTCGAGGTATTCGTCGCCGCACTGCGCCGGCTCCTGGGCGAATCCGACTCCCTCCACGCCTGCTTCCGCGGCACCGGCACGGAGGCCAGGCAGCACAGGATGCCGCCGGACCACCTGCCCATCCACGTCATGGACGTCACCTCCGCCACCGACCCCGCCGCGGCCGCGGTCGAGTGGATGCGCACCGACATGAACCGCTCCCTCGACGTGGCGAACGGCCCCCTCGCCACCCACGCCGTCTTCCGGATCGCGGAGCGTCGCTACTTCTGGTACATGTGCGCCCACCACCTCGTCGGCGACGGCTTCAGCGCCACCGTGCTCGTCGCCAGGCTGTCGCAGATCTACGCCGCCCTGCTCGCCGGCGACGACCCCGCCGCGTCCGAGGATGTCCTGGAGTCCTCCGCACTCCTCCTGGACGAGGACCGCAGATACCGCCAGTCGGAAGAATTCCAGGAGGACCGGCGCTTCTGGCTCGACCTGCTCGCCGACTGCCCTCGCACGGCCACCATCAGCGGCCTGCCCGTACGCAGGGCCAGGTTCCTGCGCCGCAGGCACCTGGTCGAGGTCGACCGCGACCAGGCGGCCCGTATGAGGTCGTCCGCACGGAGACTCCGCACCAGCCTGGCCGGACTCGCGATCACCGCCGGCGCCGCATGCCTGCACCAGATCACCGGAGCCGACGATCTCACCTTCGGCATCCCCGTCCTGGGACGCGCCAACAACCGCCTGCGGGGAATCCCGGGGACCACCACCAACATCGTCCCCGTCCGCTCCCGACTGGACCCCCGCGCCACGCTGACCGACCTCGTGCGGGCCACCTCACGCAACGTCCGTGCCTCACTGAAGCACCAGCGCTACCACCAGATGGACATCCTCAAAGACCTGCACCGCGTGGGATCGGGCCCCGTCTTCGGCACGATCCTCAACGTCATGTCGTTCGACTACCAGGTCCAGTTCGGAGACTGCACGGCGACGGCCCACAACATCTCCAGCGGACCGGTCGACGACGTCCAGATCTCCATCTACGACCGCTCGACCGACACCGGCTTCGAGATCGCCGTCGACGTGAACCCCGAGACCTACAGCGCCGAGGCGGCGGAGGACATCGCCCGCCGCTTCCTGAACGCCCTGGAACAGCTGACCGACGCTTCCCCCACGGAACGGGTCGGCCGCCTGCAGCTGCTTTCGGAGACCGAACGCCACCAGGTGATCTCCGAGTGGAATGACACGGGTGTGGTGGTGGGGGATGTGTCGGTGTTGGGTTTGTTCGGGGAGGTGGTGGGGCGGGATCGGGGTGCGGTGGCGGTGGTGTGTGGGGGTGAGCGGGTGTCGTATGGGGAGTTGGATGTGCGGTCGGATCGGTTGGCGGAGGTGTTGAGGGGTTTGGGGGTGGGGCCTGAGTCGGTGGTGGGGG
>NZ_JBHJVQ010000002.1:0-43467 GCF_042263835.1 Streptomyces sp. NPDC056128
ACCGAAGCCGACCGGCACCCGTCAGCCAAACCCGCCAACTTGGTACCGAAGGCAACTCATGTGGTGCCCGACCGACTCACAACCAGATCACTAGGCGGAGGCGGCAGCCACGAAGAACGGGATGGCGACGAGAAAGCGGCCGGTCTCGGCCCGGTGGCGCTGTTCGGCGAGCCACTCGTCCGCTTGGTCGCGCCCGATGGCGCCGCTCTCGCAGACCGGCTCGGCCAGCCTCACGAGCAGGGACAGCATCGCCGGGTCGGTGAACACGCTGGTGTGCACCTCGACCGTGACATCGTCGAAGCCGCCGTCCAGGAGCAGGCCGCGGTACTGGCGGCCGGCGCGGGGCGTGCTCATCAGGTCGGCGCGGGCCTGGACGATCGTGCGGGTGAGCGCCGCGTCGGCCGAGTCGATCATGATGGCGTCCCAGTCCTGGCCGACCAGAACGATCCTGCCGCCCGGGCAGAGGACCCGCCGGGCCTCGGCCACGGCGTGTCCCGGCTCCGGAAGTACGTGGAAGACCTTGTCGGCGCGGTAGCCGCGCACGCTTCCGTCGGCGAACGGCAGCGCCTCCGCCCCCGCTTCCCGGAACTCGCCCTCCGGCCACCGCTCCCGGGCCGCCGCGAGCATCCACGGGCTGGGGTCCACGCCCACCGCGCGCACGCCGCGTTCGGCCAGCTCGGCCACGGCTCGTCCGGCGCCGCAGCCGACGTCCACGACGGTCGAGTCCGGGACGAGGGACAGCAGTTCGTAGGAGCGGTCCCGCAGCCGCGTGCTGTCGGGCAACCGGTCCGCGGCGTCGAGGACGGCCAGCAGGGCCTCGATGTCCCGGCGCTCACCGTGCTCTTCCATCGCTTCCTGATTCTTGGACATGGACGTAATGCTGCGACTTAATGTCGGCATGAAGTCAAGGGAAGAGGGCCGTGTCGGCACATTGGGCATCGGTGCCCTCGCGGCACGGTTCGGCCTGGCGCCCCACGTGCTGAGGCATTGGGAGGCGATGGGCCTGCTGTACCCCGGACGGGACGCCGGCGGGCGTCGGCGCTACGGCCCGGACGACCTCACCCGCGTGGCGACGATCCTCATCCTGAAGGAGGCCGGCCTCGGCCTGAGCACCATCAGGAGCCTGTCCGCCGCCGTCGACCGCACCGCCCGGCACGAGATCCTCCGCCCCGCGGCCGAGGAACTCCGGGCGAGAATCGCGGCGGCCCAGGCCTCACTGGAGCTCATCGAGGGCGGCCTGGGCTGTGAGTACGAGGACGTCACCCGGTGCCCGAGCTACCGACGGCTCATCGCCGAGGCCGTGGCACCGATCTCGTGAGACGGCGCAGCCGGGCCGTGTCAGTGCCCCCTGTTCACTGTCCTAAAGGTGATATTTGTCGGCAATGGAACGAGCAGAAACGGTCGCCGGCGATTCCGGGCACGTGCGACGGCGAGGCGCGCTGGCTGTGCTGCTCGCCGCCACGTTCATGGGAATCCTCGACGTACTGATCGTCAATGTCGCCGCCCCCTCCATTCAGCGCGATCTGAAGGCGGGGTTCTCCGATCTCCAGCTTGTCATCAGCGGGTATGTGCTGGCGTATGCCGTCGCCTTGACCACCGGAGGGCGACTGGGCGGCACGTACGGGCACAAGCGGGTGTTCGTCACCGGCCTGGTGGCGTTCGTGGTGATGTCGACGGCCTGCGCGGCGGCGCCGACGGTCGAGTCGCTCATCGTGCTGCGCATCGGCCAGGGGCTGGCGGCCGCTCTGATGCTTCCTCAGGTGCTGGCGCTGATCCAGACCGTCTTCTCGCCGCAGGAACGGCCCCGCGCCCTGGCGCTGTACGGCGCGACGTTGGGGATGGGGGCGATCGCCGGGCAGATTCTCGGCGGGCTGCTGCTCAATCTCGACGTCCTCGACCTGGGCTGGCGTTCGGTGTTCCTGGTCAATGTGCCGATCGGCCTGGCCGCTGCGGCGTGTGCCGCCGCCCTGCTCCCCGAGTCGCGGCCCGGGGCCCGCCACGAACTCGACATTCCCGGGCTGCTGTTGACTGCGATTGCCATGACCTTGCTCATCTACCCACTCATCCGGGGCCAGACGGGCGGGTGGCCGCTCTGGATCTGGGCGATGTTCGCCGGGTCGGTGCTGGCGCTGGCCGCGCTGTGGCGCGTGGAGCGGAGAAGCGAGCGGTCCGGCGGATCGCCGCTCGTGCGGCCCTCCCTCCTGCGCAAGCGCGGATTCAGCCTGGGACTGGCCGTCGTCGTCTTCTTCTACAGCGGCAACTACGGGCTGTTCCTGCTGCTCGCCTACGTGTTCCAGGACGGCTTGCGCTTGTCGCCGCTCGGTTCGGGCATCGCGTTCCTGCCGCTCGGCGTCGGGTTCGCCGCCGCGTCGATGATGGGCCGGAAGGCGGTCTCGCGGTACGGGAAGGCCGTGCTCGTCGCCGGTGCCGGGGCCATGGCGGTCGGGTACCTCGTACTCATCGTCACTCTGCTGCCCGGCCCCGCGTCGGACGCGCCCCTCGCCGCGCTCACCATGGCTCCGGCCCTGCTCATCGCCGGCGCGGGCGGGGGACTGGTGGCGGCTCCACTGGTCGGCAGCATCCTCGCCACCGTTCCCGCCGAGGACGCCGGTGCGGGCTCCGCCATCCTGCTCACCGTCAACCAGGCGGCCATCTCGCTGGGCGTGGCCGTCTTCGGCACGCTCTTCGTCGCCCTGCTCGGCGCCGACCCGCAGGACACGGCGGCGTCCCTGTCGGCCACCGACTTCACGCGGGCGCTGATCGACTGCTCGTGGCTCCTGCTGGCCCTGGCGGCGGTCACCGGCCTGCTGATCCGGCGCCTGCCGCGGCGCTAGCCGGAGACGCCCGCGTGCCCCCCCGCTCGCTAGTCCACGGGTGAGACCCGGATCAGGTTGCCGTCCGGGTCCGCGACCACGAAGGTGCGGCCGAAGACCTCGTCGTGGGGTTCCTCGACCACCGTGACGCCCTTGGCCACCCACGCGGCGTGGATCTCGTCGATGGCCGCCGAGGGCCCCGGGACCATCAGGCCGACCTCCGAGGTGCGCGGCGTCCCCGGCGCGACCTGGTCCGCGCGGCCGCTCCAGAGCGCGAACAGCACGCCCGGGGCGACCTCGAACGGAACGTAGCGCGGTGTGGTGATCACCGGCTTGATGTCGAACAGGTCGGAGTAGAACGCGGTCGCGCGCTCGACGTCGTTGACGTAGACGAGGAAGAGATTCGGTGCGGACATGGCTGTCGGGCTCCTTCCGGGCGGGCCGGTTCCGGCCTCGGTGTACAGCCTCGCGTGAGAACATGACAGGGATTGTCGTGTTCCGGAGAGGAAAATCCGGCGGGGTGAGTCCGACGAGGAAGCTGTCGCCATGAGCCGACCCCAGCGCCTGATCGAGCTGCTCGCCGCCTTGCAGGCGCATCCGCGGACCACCGCCGAGGGGCTCGCCGAGGAGCTGGGAGTCTCGACGAGGACGGTGCTGCGCGACGTGCGGGCGCTGGTCGACGCGGGAATCCCCGTCTTCACCGAGCGGGGCAAGTACGGCGGTATCAGCCTGCTCCCCGGCGACCAGGTGGACCTGGCGAAGCTGACCACCGGCGAGGCGGACCTGCTGCGGGCGGTCGGGCTCGATCTCGACCGGGCCCGCCAGCTCGGCGGCGAGGCGGCCGCCCGGTCGGCGCTGCGCAAGCTCACCTCGCGCCGGTCACCGCCGCCCGCCCGGGACGACCTGCCGCTGGCCCTGACGGACGTGATCGCGATCGACAACCGGCCCTGGTTCGAGGACGCCACGCCCCTGCCCGACGTGGCGGGCCTGGTCCGGGACGTGCGTACGGCCAGACGGCTGCGGATCGTCTACCGGCGCAGCGGCGCCACGACCGCGCGGGACCTCGTGGTCGACCCGTACGGGCTCGTGCAGCGGGGCGGGCGCTGGTACCTGGTCGCCGACCGCGACGGGCGGCCCCGCATGTTCGCGCTCTCCCGTCTCCAGCGCTGGACCGTACTCGACAGCGCCCGCCGGCTGCGGCCCGGTGCCGACCTCGTGGGCACGGCGCGGGAGCTGGGCGAGGCCCTGGAGAGCGAGGGACGCGTCGTGGTCACGGCGCGCGTCGACGCCGGCAGCCTCGACCTCGCCCGCCGGATCCTGGGCGCCAGGCTCAGGACGGCGGGTGATCGGGGCGACCGGGACGACCAACGGGGTCAGGGCGACCAGGGCGACCAGGGTGGCGACGGCCGGGTCGAGATCACCGTGGCGTACGACCGGCTCGACGGAGTGCGGCAGCTGCTCCAGTTCAGCGACCACATCGAGGTCGTCGCCCCGGAGGCGGCCCGGGAGCTGATGCGCCGGCTCGCGGTGGGGATCGCGCGCACGCACGCCGGGTGAGCGCCGGTCACGGCGCCATGTCCTCCAGCGTGCGGCCGCTGGTCTCCTCCGCCCAGGCCGCCGCCACCAGCGAGCCCGCGACGGCGACGACCGCCAGGGTCACGAACACCGTGCCCATCGCGCCGCCCGCGTAGATGGCACCCACGACGATCGGGCCGAGGATGACGCCCAGGCGGTTCGCCGCGCCGCCCACGCTGGAGCCCAGCGCCCTGATCCGGGTGGGGAACAGCTCCGGGGTGTACAGGTAGAGGCAGATGTTGGAGCCGAAGAGGAAGACCGCCGCCAGGGACGTCCAGACCAGGACGCTCGACGCCGAGTCGCCGGCCGTCAGGCCCAGGAGCAGCAGGCAGAGGGCCGCGGCCGCCATGCACCAGATCACCGTGTTGCGGCGGCCGACCCGGTCGACCGTGAGGGCGACGACCAGACAGCCGGCCAGGCCCGCGCAGCTCGTCACCGTCGAGTAGAGCAGCGCCGTGGACAGACCGAGGTCGAAGTGGTCCTTGTAGATGGTCGGCAGCCAGGACGTGATGCCGTAGTTCGCGAAGTAGCCCGTGAACCAGAGGGCTCCGATCACGAGGGTGCGCCTGCCGTACCTGCCGCTCAGCAGTTCGCGCAGGCCGCCCTTGCCCGCGGCGGCCGGCCGGACGGGCGACGCGGGTGCGGGGGCGGGCAGCGGGGCGCCGGTGATCTTCTCGACCTTCCGCTCGATCGACGCCATCGTCGCCAGTGCCTCCTCGTGCCGGCCGTGGTCGGCGAGCCAGCGCGGTGACTCCGGAACGCAGCGGGCGAGGACGAGGCACAGCAGGCCGGGTACGGCGGCCAGGCCGAACACCCAGCGCCAGCCGAGCACCGGCACCAGCCAGGCGGCCAGGAGCGCGCCCGCGGTCAGACCGGCCGGGAACACCAGCTCGTACAGGAGGACGAAGCGGCCGCGGTGGTGGGCGCGGGTGATCTCCGCGATGAAGGTGGCCGCGATCGGCACCTCGCCACCGATGGCCATGCCCTGGACGAATCGGAGCGCCATGAACGGCTCGGGCGAGGTGCAGAGCGTGAGCGCCAGGTTGCACAGGCCGGACAGCGCGATGCAGCCGGCGATGACCTTCACCCGGCCGATCCGGTCCGCGAGCCTGCCCGACACCAGGGCGCCGACCAGCATGCCGACCGATCCGACGGTCATCAGAGCGGTGACCTGGGTGGTGCCGAGGTGCCACTCGGCGCGCAGTTCCGGCAGGGCGTAGGCGATCAGAAGCTGGTCGAACGCCTCGAAGAAGGTGACGGCGCCGACGACGAGCCGGACCATCACCTGCCAGCGGCACAGGGGCAGGCGTTCGAAGCGGGCGCCGATGGCGGCCGCGAGCTCGGCCGGGTCGCCATGTCGGCCTGGGGTGTCGCGAGCTGCGTCGATCGTCATGGTGAGGTCTCCGGATCCCGTACGGAGGGGAGGGTACAGGCCCGCACGGAACGGTTCGGGCGGTACGGCACGGCGGAGCGACCGCGTGCCGGCGGCGGTGAGGGCTGGAGAGGTGCGCGCCCTACTTATGTAGGCGCTGAATGTCTCAGCGCTTAAGTTCTACCGGTAGCCAGCCGAGGTTAGGCAAGGCTTACTCCTGACGTCGTCGAAAATTCCCGACGGCGGCCCCTTGCGGGGAAATTATTTAAGCCCTTAGATTTCTAGCACTTAGACACGTCCCACCCGGAGGCCCTTCATGCCGCGTATCCCAGCCGACGAGATACTCATCGCGGGACAGTGGCGACGCGGCGGCGGACGTCCGATCCACACCGTCGACCCGGCCGACGGCCGCGTCCTCACCACCGTCCACGCCGCCTCGGCGGACGACGTGGACGAGGCCGCGGACGCGGCCGCCGCGGCCGCCGCCGCACCCGAGTGGCGCGACCTCCCGCCCCACCGCAGGGCCCGCGTCCTGTACCGGATCGGCGACCTGATCGAGGAACACGCCGACGACCTGTCCGCGCTCCAGACCGCCGACACCGGCAAGACCCTCGGCGAGACCCGCGCCCTCGCGCTGAGCGCCGCCGGCACCTTCCGGTACACGGCCGCCGCCCTGGAGACGGGCGAGGACGCGCTCACCCCCTCGCGTGGCCCCTACCTCACGATGAGCACCTACGAACCGATCGGCGTCGTCGGCGCGATCAACCCGTGGAACTCGCCGATCGCCTCCGACGCGCAGAAGACGGCACCCGCCCTGGCCGGCGGCAACGCCGTCCTGCTCAAGCCCGCCGAGTGGACCCCGCTGGTCTCCCTCGCCTTCGGGCGCCTCGTCCACCGGGTCCTCGCCGAGGCCGGACTGCCGACCGCGCTGCTCGCCGTCCTGCCGGGCAGGGGCAGTGTCGTGGGCGACGCGATCGCCAGGCACCCGCTGGTCGGCAGGATCGGCTTCACCGGCGGCACCACCACCGGACGCGCCATCGCCCACGTGGCCGCCGACAAGCTCGTGCCCGCCTCGCTCGAACTGGGCGGGAAGTCACCGACGATCGTGCGCGAGGACGCCGACGTCGAACAGGCCCTCGCGGGCGTCATGTACGGGATCTTCTCCTCCAGCGGCCAGTCCTGCATCGCCGGTTCACGGCTCTTCGTGCACGCCTCGCGGTACGACTCCTTCGTCACGGAACTCGTCCGGCGGGTGCGCGCGCTGCGCGTCGGACCCGGTACCTCCCCCGACACCCAGGTCGCGCCGCTCGTGCACCACGCGCACCGCGACAGCGTCGCCGCGGCCGTCGAACTCGCCCGCGAGGAGGGCGGCCGGGTGCTGTGCGGCGGCGCCGTACCCGAGGGCGAGCGGTACGCGAAGGGCGCCTACTACCTGCCGACCGTGATCGACTCCCTGCCGAACTCGGCCCGCGTCTGCCAGGAGGAGATCTTCGGCCCGGTGCTCGTCGCCCTGCCCTACGAGGACGAGGACGAGCTGGTCGCGCAGGCCAACGACTCGGTCTTCGGGCTCGCCTGCGGCATCTGGACCCGGGACGCGCGGGCCGCCTGGCGGCTCGGGCGGCGGATCGAGGCCGGGACCGTCTGGATCAACACCTACAAGCAGTTCTCCGTCTCCACCCCCTTCGGCGGGGTGAAGGACTCCGGGCTCGGCATCGAGAAGGGCCGCGACCTGATCCGTGCCTACCAGCGGCAGAAGTCCCTGTACTGGGGCACCGACTCCACGCCCCTGCCCTGGGCCAACTGACCCACACCATGGGAGATCCCGCCATGAACCACCCCCCGATCGGCCGCCTGCGCGCCCTGCGCTCGGTCGAACTGCTCACCCCGAACTTCGCCGAGGCCGTCGACTTCTACGAGGAGGTGTGGGGCCTCCAGGTCGTCGAGGCCGAGCACAGCGCGAGCTGGCTGCGCGGCACCGGCGAGGAGCACCACGCCCTGCGCCTGACCCGCTCCGAGACCATCGGCCTGGGCCGTCTCGTCTTCGCGCTCGGCACCCCGGCCGAGATCGACGAGGCGGCGCACCGGCTCCGGGCCCGCGGCATCGCGCTCGTCACCGAACCCGGCCCGCTCGACCAGGTGGGCGGCGGCTACGGGCTGCGCTTCCACGACCTCGACGGACGGCTGGTCGAACTCTCCGCCGACACCTGGGCGGTCACCGCGCGCGGCCGGGACGTGTCCCTGCCGGTGGGCGTCACCCACGCCGTCCTCAACACCCCCGACATCGACGCCTCCGTCGCCTTCTACCGCGACGTGCTCGGCATGCGCGTGTCGGACTGGTCCGAGCACCAGATGGCGTTCCTGCGCTGCGGCACCGACCACCACTGCGTCGCCTTCAACCAGGCACCGTGGGTCTCCCTCAACCACGTGGCCTACGAGATGACCTCGCTGGACCACTTCATGCGCGGCCTCGGCCGGCTCAGGCACCACGGCATCACCCCCGAGTGGGGCCCCGGCCGGCACGGCCCCGGCAACAACACGTTCTCGTACTTCACCGACCCCACGGGCCTGGTCTGCGAGTACACCACCGAGGTCGCCCAGATCGTCGAGGACACCTGGATCTGCAAGGTGTGGCGGCGCACCCCCGAACTGTCCGACCTGTGGGGGACCGCGGGCCCGCCCTCGCAGCGGATCCGGGCGCACATGGCGGGCACCCCCGACGGCAGCCCCGTCGCCGCACCACCGGTGGACGCCCGTACCGACACCCGTGGCGACACCCATAGCGACGCCCGTACCGACGCCCCCGCCGACGCCGAAGGAGCAGCGGCATGAACAACGCCCCACGCAAGGTCGGCCTCATCGGATGGGGCGCCATCGGACGCGTCGTCGGCGGCGCGCTCGCCGCGGGAGAGGTACCGGGCGCCGAACTGACGGGCATCGTCGACAACCGCCCGCTCGGCGACGCCGTCCCCGCACCCCAGCTGACCGTGGAGCAGGCCCTCGCCTCCTGCGACCTGATCGTCGAGGCGGCCGGACAGGGCGTCGTACGGGAATGGGGCGAGGCGGTCCTCGCGTCCGGCACCGACCTGCTCGTGGCGTCCACCGGAGCCCTCACCGACGAGGAGCTGTGGAAGCGGCTCCTCGCCACCGGGCCCGGCCGGGTCTACTTCACCGGCGGCGCGGTCGGCGGGCTCGACCTGCTGCAGGCCGTACGGGCGATGGGGCCGCTCGGCGAGGTCACCCTGACCACCACCAAGCTGCCCGCCACCCTCGAACAGCCCTGGATGGACGAGGAGTCGCTCGCCCGGCTGCGGTCCGCGACCGGCCCCGTGGAGGTCATGGCCGGCACCGCGCGCGACGTGCCCGCCAAGTTCCCCAAGTCGACCAACGTCGCCGCCTCCGTGGCGCTCGCGGTCGGGGACCTCGACGCGGTACGGGTCAGGGTTGTCGCCGACCCCGCCGTCACGCACACCTCCCATGTGATCGAGGCGAGCGGGGCGCGTGGCTCGTACCGCTTCGAGGTCCGCCACCTCCCCGACGCAGCCAACCCGGCCACCAGCCAGGTCGTCCCGTACGCCGTGCTGCGCTCGCTCGCCGCGCTGGCCGGACGCCGGGGGCAGATCCTGTGACCGCCCCTGACCTCGCCGGGCTGCACCTGGCGGAGACCGGGGACCACGGGCCGCTGGTGCTGTGCCTGCACGGCATCGGCTCCTCGTCCGCCGCCTTCGCGCCGCAGCTGGACGCGCTGGCCGCCGGTCACCGGGTGGTCGCCTGGGACGCGCCCGGATACGGCAGGTCGGCCGACCCGGAGCACGACCTCACCCTCGACGACTTCGCCGACACCGCCGCCGCCGTCATCCGCGCGCGGGACACCGAGGCACACGTCGTCGGTGTCTCCTGGGGCGGCGTGATCGGGCTGCGGCTCGCCACCCGCCACCCGGACCTCGTCGCCTCCCTCACCGTCGCCGACTCCACCCCCGGCTCCGGCACGAGCCCCGAGAAGGCCGCCGCCATGCGCGCCCGGGTCCCGGAGCTGGAGAGCCTCGGCCCGCGCGCCTTCGCCGAGCAGCGCGGCCCCCGCCTCGTCTCCGAGGACGCGCCGCCCGAACTGGTGCGGCGGGTCGTCGACACCATGGCCGACTCGATCCGGCCGCCCGGCTACCGACAGGCGGCCGAGTCGATGGCCCGCACCGACCTGCGCGGCGAACTCGCCCGGGTCGCCGCGCCCACGCTCGTCCTGTGCGGGGAGAAGGACCGGATCACCGGCCCCGACGCCTCACAGGTCCTGGCCGGCGGTCTGCACCGGACCGCCTACGTGATCGTCAAGGACGCCGGTCACCTGGCCAACCAGGAACAGCCCGAGCACTTCAACGCCTGGCTGCTCTCCCACCTGCACATCGTCACCGACTCCCGCACCCGCAACCGCACCCGGAAGGGCTGATCACCATGCCGCTGACCACCGACGACTACGACAACGGCTCGGACCTCGCCAAGTACACCGACTCCCTGATCGCCTCCCGGGCCTCCCGCGAGCCGGACTGGGGCACCCTGTCCTTCCAGGAGAAGGCGGGACCGCAGTACAAGCGGGCGCAGATCCGCTACGTCGGCTCCGGCGCCACCGGCAACCACGACGACGACGGCCGGATCCTCCCCTCCGGCGGCTTCACCTTCTCCAACATGCTGCTGCCGCCCGGCGCCGAGGGCCCGGCCCACACCCACCACGACGTCGAGGAGGCGTTCTTCGTCCTGGAGGGCGAGGTCCGCGTCGGCATCCACCGCGGCCCCGACGAGACCGAGTACCGCACGCTGGGCTACCGCGACATGATCGTGGTGCCGGCCGGGGTGACCCGTTCGCTGAAGAACGAGGGCGACACGGACGCGCTGTTCTGCGTGATCATCGGCACCCGGAAGCCGCAGGTGCCGACGTACCCGGAGTACTCCCCGCTGTACGGCGTCACCCGTGACTGACCCCGCGGCCGGGCGCCGTACGGTCGTCGTGACCGGAGCGGGCCGTGGCCTCGGGGAGGCCATGGCCCGCCGGGCGGCGGCCGACGGGTTCCGGGTCGTCGTCGCCGAGCTGAACGAGGAGTGGGGCGCCCGCACGGCGGCGGCGATCCGGGACGCGGGCGGCACGGCCGAGTCCGTCGCCCTGGACGTCGCCGACCCCGCCTCGGTCGAGGCCCTGGCCGCCCGCGTCGCGGCCGGTGGGCCCGTGTACGGCCTGGTCAACAACGCGGCGCTGGCCAACGGCGTCGGCGGCCGGGAGTTCCAGGACCTCGACGTCGAGACCTGGGACCGGCTGATGACCGTCAACGCGCGCGGCCCGTGGCTCGTCGCCAAGCACCTGCTGCCGCTGATGTCCCGCCCGGGGAGGATCGTCAACATCGCCTCGGACGCGGCCCTCTACGGCTCCCCGCGCCTCGCCCACTACATCGCCTCCAAAGGCGCGGTCCTCGCCCTGACCCGGGCGATGGCCCGGGAACTGGGCGAGCGGGACATCACCGTCAACGCCGTGGCGCCGGGACTGACCGAGGTCGAGGCGACCGAGACCGTACCGGCCGAGCGCCACGCCCTGTACGCGGCGAACCGCGCGATACCCCGGCCGCAGCGGCCGGACGACCTGGTCGGGCTCGTCTCCTTCCTGCTCGGGGAGGAGTCCGGCTACCTCACCGGGCAGGTGGTCGCCGTCAACGGCGGCTTCACCATGCACTGAAACCCACCCCCCCCACGCATCCGTACATCCGTCTGCAAGGAGTACCCATGGACCTCGGCCTCGCCGACCGCACCGTCCTGGTCACCGGCGGCAGCTCCGGCGTCGGCCTGGCCACGGTCCGGGCCCTGCTCGCGGAGGGCGCCCGCGTCGCGACCTGCGGACGCGACGCCGACCGGCTCGCCAAGGCCGTGGCCGGCCTCGGCGCCGGCCCGGACCGGCTCCACACCGGCGTCTGCGACGTCCGGGACGCCGACGCCGTACGGGACTTCACCGAGCGCGCCGCCGCGCACCTCGGCGGGCGCCTCGACGGGCTCGTCAACAACGCGGGCCAGTCCCGGATGAAGGCCCTCGACGAGACGACCGCGGACGACTGGCGCGACGAACTGGAGCTGAAGTTCGCGGGCGTCCTCAACCCCCTCGGCGCCGCCCGCGGCCACCTCCGGGCCTCCGACGCCGCCGCGATCGTCAACGTCAACGCCGTCCTCGCCAAACAGCCCGAGACCCGGCTGATCACGACCAGCGCGGCCCGCGCCGGCATCCTCAACCTCTCCGCCTCCCTGGCCCGCGAACTCGCCCCCGAGGGCATCCGCGTCAACTCCGTCTGCCTCGGCCTGGTCGACACCGGGCAGTGGGCCCGCCGCCACGCGGCGGCCGACAGCGGCCTCACCTACGAGGAGTGGCAGGCGGAGATCGCCGCCGACCGGGGCATCGCGCTGGGACGGCTCGGCCGCGCCGAGGAGGTCGCGTACGCGATCGTCTCGCTGCTCTCGCCGCGCGCCTCCTACATCACCGGAACCAGCATCGACGTCTGCGGCGGAGTCGGCCGCGGCATCCTCTGAGGAGTTCGTATGCGTTACGACCACGGTGGCGGACTCCTGGCCGCCCATCTCAAGTCCCTCGGCGTCGACACCGTGTTCGGCATCGTGTCCGTGCACAACCTGCCGCTCGTGGAGGCCGTCGAGGCCGACCCGGAGCTGCGGTTCGTACCGGTGCGGCACGAGGCGAGCGCCGTCAACGCCGCCGACGCCTACGGCCGGGCCCGCGGCTCCATCGGCTGCGCCCTCACCTCGACCGGCACCGGAGCCGGCAACGCGGCGGGCTCCCTGATCGAGGCCCTGTCCGCCGGGACGTCGGTCCTGCACGTCACCGGGCAGGTCGAGTCGGCGTACCTCGGCAGCGGGCGCGGCTTCATCCACGAGACCAAGGACCAGCTCGGCATGCTCGTCGCGGTCTCCAAGTACGCCGCGACCATCACCTCCGCGCGGGACGCCGGCCGCGTCCTGCGCGAGGCGTCCGCCGCGGCCCGCACCGCGCCGGGCGGGCCCGCGAGCGTGGAGTGGCCGATCGACCTCCAGTACGCGGCCCAGGAGGACGACGGCGAAACCGCGCCCGCTCCCGAGGTGCCGGTGCCGGACGCGTCCCGGCTGGCCGCGGCACGCGACCTGCTGGCCTCCGCCCGACGCCCGCTGATCTGGGCCGGGGGCGGCGCGAACACCGCACGCGCGGAGCTGCTCGCCCTGCTGGAGGCGACCGGCGCCGGACTGCTCACCTCCAACTCCGGGCGCGGCGCCGTGCCCGAGGACCACGACCAGGTCGTCGGCAACTTCGCCACCACCCCCGCCGGACGCGCGCTCCTGTCCGACGCGGACGTGGTCGTCACCGTCGGCACCCACTTCCGCTCCAACGAGACCGCCGACTACGGGCTCCGCATCCCCGAGGCGCACATCCAGATCGACGTCGACGCCGCCGCCCTCGGCCGGGTGTACCCCGCCCGGCACGGTCTCCACGGCGACGCCGCGGCCGTCCTGCCGCGGCTCACCGAGGCCGCCGTACGGGCCGACGCGGACTGGACCGACCGGGTCCGCCGGGTAGGCGACGAGGTGCGGGCCGCCCTGCACGACGGCATCGGCCCCCAGGCCGCGATCTGCGACGCCCTCGCCGCCGCCCTGCCGCGCGGCAGCGTCGTCGCCCGGGACGTCACCATCCCGTCCTCGTCCTGGGGCAACCGCCTGCTGCCCCTGCACGACCCGCGCGCCAACGTCTTCCCGCGCGGCGGCGGCATCGGACAGGGCCTCGGCATGGGCATCGGCGCCGCCCTCGCCCGCCCCGACGAGCCCACCGTGGTGATCGCCGGGGACGGCGGACTCGCCGTCCACCTGGGCGAGCTGCTCACCCTCGCCCAGGAGCGGCCCCGCCTGACCCTGATCGTCTTCAACGACGGCGGGTACGGCGTCCTGCGCAACATGCAGGCCACCTACACCGAACGCCGCTCCGGCGTCGACCTGTTCACGCCCGACTTCGGCGGGCTCGCCGCCGCCTGCGGACTGCCCTACGCGCGGATCGGCGACGCGAGCGAGGCCGCGAAGGTGATCGACGCGGCCGTCGCCTCCGACGGCCCGACCCTCGTCGAGGTCGACCTGGCCGCGCTCGGCCCGATGAAGAACCCGTTCACCCCGCCCGTCAAGATCCCCACCCGGTAGGGAGGCCCGCCGACATGAGCGCCACCGAAGCCGCCGAAGAGCAGGAACTGGACCTCCTCGTCCACCGCACGACCTGGGAGGCGGAGGGAGTCCTCTCCGTCGAGCTGGTCCACCCCGACGGCAAGCCGCTGCCCTCCTGGGCGCCCGGCGCACACCTGGACCTGCACGTGGGCGGCCACGTCCGCCAGTACAGCCTGTGCGGCGACCCGGAGGACAGCGGGGTCTACCGCCTCGGCATCCTCGACGAACCGGCCTCGCGCGGCGGTTCGCGCCACGTGCACACCAAGCTGCGGCCCGGCCAGACTGTGCGGGTGGCCGGGCCGCGCAACCACTTCGCGCTGGAACCCGCCGCCTCCTACGTCTTCGTCGCCGGCGGCATCGGCATCACCCCGATCCTGGCGATGGCGCGCCGGGCACAGCGCGACGGCGTTCCGTACCGGCTCGTCCACGGCGGCCGTTCGCGCGCCTCGATGGCGTTCGGTGGCGAACTCGCGGCGCTCGGCGGCGGCCGGGTGACCCTCGTGCCGCAGGACGAACTCGGACACATCGACGTCGCCGGAACGCTCGCGGACCTGCCCGCCGACGCGCTGGTGTACTGCTGCGGCCCGGAGCCGCTGCTGCGGGCGGTCGAGGAGGCGGCGCCGGAAGGGCAGGTGCGCACCGAGCGCTTCGCCGCACCGGCCGCGGCAGCGCGGGAGGGCGACGACAGCGCCTTCGACGTCGAGTGCCGGGCGTCGGGCGTGACCCTGCGCGTGGAAGGCGGCACCTCGATCCTGGAGGCCGCCGAGAACGCCGGACTGGCCGTCGCCTCGTCCTGCCGCGACGGCATCTGCGGCTCCTGCGAGACCCGCGTCCTGGCCGGCACCCCCGACCACCGCGACTTCCTCCTCAGCGACACCGAGCGCGCCACCGGCGAGACGATGATGATCTGCGTCTCGCGCTGCGCCTCGGACCGCCTCGTCCTGAACCTCTGAACCCCCTGAAACAGCTGACTTCCCTACGGAGAACGACGTGCCCGAGACCTGGCCCTTCCTGGACCCCCATCAGACCCGTGACCACGAGCCCACCCCGTACGAGCTGAAGCTCGCCCGCACGCTCGAGGACATCTTCACCAAGGACGGTCACGAACTGACCGACGTCATCGACGGCCTCAACTCCCGCCAGCTGCGCACCCCCACGGGTGAGCCCTGGACCGAGGACGCCTTCCGCGCCGAGATGCACCGCCTGGGAGCCTGACATGACCCTCTCGACCCACGACACCGCCGACCACATCTACGCCCACGGCCTGCGCAACCAGTGGCACCCCGTCGTGCCCTCCAGCTTCGTCTCGCCCGGAGGCATGCGCAGGGTGACCGCCCTCGGCGAGGACTGGCTGCTCTTCCGCAAGTCCGACGGCGGCCTCTCCATGCTCGCCGACCGCTGCCCCCACCGCGGCGCGCCCCTCTCCCTCGGCAAGCACCTGGGCGACCGCGTCGCCTGCTGGTACCACGGCGTCGAGGTCGACGGCACCGGCACGGTCACCTCGGTGCCCGGCCTGCCCGGCTGCAACCTGGAGGGCAAGACCCTCGTCACCTCGCTGCCCGTCCGGGAGGTCGGCGGCGCGATCCTCGCCTACTTCGGCGACGAGGAGCACCCCGAGCCGGTGGAACTCACCCTGCCCGAACCCCTCGCCGACGAGGAGATCTCCGCGTTCCTCTGCTACGCCGAGTGGAACGTGCCGTGGCGGTTCGCCATGGAGAACCTGCTGGACCCGATGCACGGCGCGTTTCTGCACTCGGAGTCCCACACCATGTTCGCCGGTGACACCACCGCCAAGTTCCGTATCCGGGAGACCGAGCGGGGCTACTTCTTCGAGAAGACCGACCAGCGGGGCGTCAACTTCGACTGGGTCGAGCTGTGCCACACCGGCGTCGACTGGGTGGACCTGTCCATCCCCTACCCGCCGTCGGCGGGCCCCGGGGGGCCCTTCGGCATCGTCGGCATGGCCTGCCCGGTGGACGCCGGACGCACCGGTGTCTTCTTCTGGCGGTACCGCAAGGTGAGCGACTGGCAGCGGGACACCTGGCGGTTCCTCTACAAGTCCCTCATCGAGGAGCGCCACTGGGAGGTCCTGGAGCAGGACCGCGTCATCCTGGAGAGCATGCCCGCGGACGCCGACCAGCGGGAGAACCTCTACCAGCACGACCTGGGCGTGGTCCGGCTGCGCCGCCTCTACCAGGCGCAGGCCGGGCGGCAGTCGAAGGCTCAGCCCGTCTCGGCGCGCTGAGCCGGGGCGTCGTCGGACTCGACGATCGAACGCTCCAACTTCGACAGCAGACGGCCGAGTTGGCGATGCTCGGCGGGCGAGATTCCGCCGAGCATCCGGCGTTCGTTCTCCAGGTGCTCGCTGAACACCTCGTCGACCTTCCGCAGGCCGGCGTCGGTGAGCCGCGAGTACACCACGCGCCGGTCCTCGGCGTCGCGTTCACGCACCAGCAGGCCGTCCTTCTCCAGCCGGTCGAGCCGCAGGGTGACCCCGGCCGACGAGACCAGCCCGGAGGCCGCGAGCTGCCCGGCGGTCAGCCGGTAGGGGGCCCCGGACCGGCGCAGCGCGGTGAGCACGTCGAACCCGGCGACGGACAGCCCGTGCTCGTCGAGCCGCGCGGTCATCCGCGACTGGTACTGGAGATACGACCGGTGCAGCCGGGCGAGCACCTCCAGGGGAGAGGTGTCCAGTTCGGGCCGCTCGCGGGCCCAGTCCCCGACGATCCCCGCCACAGCATCCGGCCGCCTCGCGGCCCTGCCCTGAGCCATGTCTTCCCCTCGCGGCGTAGATATGATGCTGAAATCTTAGCCCTAAGGGATTTACTCCCTCGCTCCGAGCATCGTCAGACCCCCCACGCCACCCGATGCTCCGCCAGGTGCGCCAGCACCGCGTGGTTCGCCTCCCAGCCATCAGGGCTGCATCCATCGGCCGCCTGCGGCGGCGTGCCGGACTCCGTCCGGCGAGCTGGGGGCCGCCAGCCGCCCCTCGGCCGGGCGGGTTCCGGAGAGCCGGTCAGGGGTGCCACGCCACCCGGTGGTCGGCCAGGTGCGCCAGCACGGCGTGATTCGCCTCCCACCC
Source organism: Streptomyces sp. NPDC056128 (assembly GCF_042263835.1). Lineage (NCBI taxonomy): Bacteria > Bacillati > Actinomycetota > Actinomycetes > Kitasatosporales > Streptomycetaceae > Streptomyces > Streptomyces sp. NPDC056128. Next base: position 17,054 of record NZ_JBHJVQ010000002.1, read on the forward strand.
GTCAGGGAACTTCACCAGCGTGCCCAGTTGGACCGGCTCCGTGGACGGGTAGTCGTCCAGGAGTTCGTCGACTCCCTCGCGGCAGACCACGATGCAGGCGTGCCGGTGGCGGGAGGTCAGGACGCAGAGGCGGCCCGTCTCCAGGTGGAACGCCGTGGCGTCGGGGCGGCCGGAGAGGGGGTGCAGGACGACCGTGACGTCGTACTCCCGGCCCTGGAGCCGGTTCGCCGTGTCCACGGTCACGTCGCTCACCCCGAGGTCGGCCAGCGCGGCCCGCACCGCGGCGGCCTGGTCCCGGTGCGCGGTGCCGACGGCGATGCGGGCGGCGGTCAACGGGACCGGATCGGGGGAGCGTTCCGACGTAGCCGCGCCCTCCCGGTCCAGGAGCCGCCGAACCACCGACGCCACCGCCCGCACCGCCTCCGGGTCGGTGCGCGGGGTGTGCCGGGCGGGCAGCTCCAGCAGGCCCCAGCCGGAGACGGCGGCCTCGTCGATCACCCGGTCGGGGCCCGAGCCGTTCGACGGCACCGCGAAGGCCAGGCTCCGGTCGCCGTGGCCGGTGCCGCTGCGGAACGGGGTGTACGGGTAGAACGCGTCCGAGACCAGGCGGGCCGCCGAGGCCGGGAGACGCCAGGAGACCGGAAGGCGGTGCTGGGGGAGGCCGGGGTTGTGGGCGAGGAGGGTCGTCACGGCGGAGGCCGACGGGTCGTACGCCAGGCCCGCCCACTGCTCGCTGCCCACCGTCGCGAACGGGTCCAGCTGGCCGGGGTCGCCCACGAACAGCGCCCGTTCGAAGAGCCCGGCGACCGCCAGCAGGGAGTCCGAGCGCATCTGGTACGCCTCGTCCACGATCGCGTGCCGCCACGGCTCGTCCACCTTGACGTGCGCCCACTTCGCGGCCGTGGACAGGACGACCGCCAGGCCCGCGAGGTCGGCGGCCTTCGCCGAGGTGCGTACGTTCGCCAGGTCGTCCAGCGCCTTGTCGTACGCGTCGGTGTCGCTGCTGTGCAGGCGGCCCACCGGCAGCTCGGGGTTCTTCTCGGCGAGGCGCAGGACCAGGTCGTCGACCTGGGCGTTGGTCTGCGCCACCACCATCAGGGTGCGGCCGGCCTCGGCCAGCTCCAGCGCCGCCCGGACGACCAGCGTGGACTTGCCGGCGCCCGGCGGGGAATCCACGACGACTCCGCGCTCGGTGCCGTGCAGCGTGTCGTGGAGGATCGCCGCGGTGGCGCGCGCGGCCTCGGCGCCCGGGTCGAAGGCCGGGACGCCGGGGGCGGAGACGGCGGTGGTGGCCTCGGCGGTCACAGGACGTCCTCCTCCGTCTGGGCGTCGGCGGCCTCCGGCACGGCGGCCGCCTCACCGGGCGGGCCCCCGTGCGTCCACGGGGTCTCCTCCGGGTCGGGGAGCTTCGCGCCGCCCCGCTGCTCGTGCTCGAAGAGCGTGAAGCAGACCCGGTCGCCCTTCTCCGGCACCGACCCCGCCTCCGGCTCCTTGCCGCGGCCCATCTTGTCCATGATCCGCAGGACCAGCGTCCCGTCGCCGGGATCGCCCGCCGGACCGGCGTACTCCGCCGCCTGCGGCTTGCCGCCCAGCGACCGGTACACCCGCACCCGCTCGCCCAGGTGCGGCCGGTCGTCCGTGCGGACCGTGACCAGCGGGCGCGGACTGGGCCGCTTGCTCTCGCTGTACGCCATCACCACGTCGGTGACCTCGCCCGCGAACGCCTCCCCGGCCAGCCGCCGCCCGGCCATCACCAGCGGATCGTCCAGCGCCTCCTGGGCCTCCAGCCGGGCCTGTTCACGCTCGCGCGTGGCCAGCTTGTTCGCCGCCGTCACCGCGTCGTCGCGGCGCGGCTGCGGGGGCTCACCGGCCAGGACGCGGTCCCGGTGCGAGGTGAACGACCAGCGGTCGCGGGTCCAGCGGTCGTCGACGTGCGCGCCGGCCGGCAGCTCCCGCAGCAGGTCCAGGCCCCGCCACACCGACTCCCAGGTGGGCAGCGTACGGCTCTCGACCAGGGCGCGGATCTCCCGCTCCGCGGCGGTGAGCGCGCCGAGCCGGTCGTCGGCCTCCAGACCGTCCTCGGCGGCGGCGAACGCGGTACGCGCGCGGTCGTAGCGCTCGATGGCGGGGGCCAGCAGCCGGTTGTCGAAGGCCGGGTCGGTCGCCGGGCCGGCGGGCGGGCACAGCAACTGGCCCTCGGCGTCGCGGGCCAGTTCGGCGCGGCGCGCGGCCTCCGCGCCGGTCAGGTCCTCGCCCTCGGGTGCGATCCACGCCAGCAGCGCGCCGAGGTGCTGGTCCTCCAGCGTGGACTGGCCGGTCGCCCAGTGCCGGCCCAGCAGGTCGGTCATGGCCAGGAGCAGGGACGATCCCGGGACCCGGGCCCGCTCGCCGTAGTGCGTGAGCCACCGGCCGAGCAGCGGCACCCTGGGCGGCGCGGGGTGCGGGGTCTGCGGGTCCTGCTCCGCCGTACGACGGAAGCGCATGGAGCGGCCCAGCAGCCGGACGAAGTCGATGCCCGCGCGGCTCGGCACGACCAGCTGCGCGGCGTCCGAGCAGAGATCGACCTCGACCTTGACCCGCTTGCCCGTCTCCGGGTCGGTCTCGGTGCGCTCGGCGGCCTCCACGGCGTCGGCGCACGCCTCGATGTGCGGCAGCACGATGTCCGCCAGCTCGGCCAGGAACGCGAAGCGCAGGTCGCGGTCGCGGGGCTGGTCCACGACCAGCAGGCGCGGCGCGTCCCGGTCGGTGCCGACCAGCGCGCCGAGCGGGGCACCGGCCTCACCGGCGGTGATCAGCGGGACGAAGACCAGCGGACGGTCGGACAGGTGCCGGTGCCGGACCGTGGCGGCGGTCTGTGCGGCGCCGGTGCGCACGGCCTCCAGCCGGGCGAGCGTGGTGATCAGTGACACCCGGCCACCTCGCCGCCCGCGGCACCTGCCGCCACCAGCGCCTCCGCGCGCAGCCGGGCCGCCCGGCGCAGCGCGGCCACCGCCGGGTCGTCCGGGTCGCCGGCCTCCCCGCGGGCCGCGGCCAGCACGTCCTCGACCGTGGCCAGCCCGCCCAGTTCGGCCCGGACCGGGCGGCCCAGGCAGGTCACGGCGCCGTCCTCCCGGGACCGGGCGCGGCAGTGGAAGGCCAGCTCGCAGGCGGAGAGGCACTCGGGCGCGTAGGTCGCGGGGACCGTCTCGACCGCCGCCGTCAGCTCCTCCGCCGGCTGCTCGGGGGAGAAGCAGACGCCCTCGGGGAGTTCGTCGGCGATGTCCTCGATCCGGGTCAGCCGGGCCAGCTGCCGGTCGGTGACCGCACGCTGCTTGCGCACGTCGACCGCGGACGCGGTGGGCAGGTTGGAGAAGTCCTTGGGGCAGACCAGCAGGACGCGGTGGCGCACGCGCGGGGCGGGGTCCAGGTGCGCGGCGACCCGCTCCAGGGCCAGGACGTACACGGCGGCCTGCCGCGCGGCCGCGCCGACCTTCGCCGGGTCGGCGGCGCCGTCCAGCATGGGGAAGGACTTGATCTCCACGACCGTCCAGCTGTCGTCCGGGTGCACCACCACGGCGTCCGGCTCCAGGAAGGCGGGGGAGCCGGCGACCTCCAGGGCGAGCATCGGATGGTCGAGCAGCGTCCAGGCGCCCGGCGTGCCGGTGGCCTCGCGCAGGGCGAGCGACGTCCGGGCCGCGCGTCCCTCGGGGCCGCTCGCGGAGAGGTCGGGCACCCGCGCGCCGGCGGGCGGTTCGGCGCCCCGGTCCAGCTTCTCGTGGACCAGGCGCAGCAGTTCGGCGCCGCCGTCCGCCTTGACCCGCGCCTCGAAGGCGTTGCCCCGCATGAAGGCGAACTGCGACTGTCCGAAGACCGACGGCGAGCCCAGCGCGCTCGCGAGCGCGGCCTTGTCCACCCCGGCGCCGTCGAGGATCGCGCGCCTGCGGCACCCCGGGTTGGCGGCGAGGGCGGCCAGGGCGCGCGCGTCCAGCGCCTTGGCGGGTACGTCGGGCCCGCGCAGCTCAGCGAGCCGGTGCCGGAGTCTCGTCCCCCGCGTCCGAGGGGGCGGGGTCCGGCTCGGCTCCTGCTTCGAACCGCTGCTCGCGCTGGCGTGGGAATCGCTCACCCGCGGAAGTCTGGCATCCGCCACTGACAATCGGGGAACCCGCGCCCTCCGGGACCGGTGCGGCAGGTGTGCCGCCGGAGGCGAAGCGGGCCATGAGCCGGGTCCGCGCCCGGTTGGAGATCCGCAGCACGACGGGCGTCAGCAGCAGGCCCGCGCCCATCACGGCCGCGCCCGCGACCGCGTCGAGGAAGTAGTGGTTCGCGGTGCCCATCACCACGATGGTGGTCACCAGCGGGTAGACGACGCCGAGCACCTTCGTCAGGCGGCTGCCGCCGTAACGCCAGAGGATCACGCCGCACCACAGGGCCCAGCCCACGTGCAGACTCGGCATGGCCGCGTACTGGTTGGTCATCCCGCCCAGTCCGCGCGGCGCGCTGGCCTCGCCGCCCCACCAGCCGTACGAGCTGTACTGGGCCATCGTGTCGACGAAGCCGTGGCTCGCGTCCAGCAGCCGGGGCGGGCAGGTCGGCAGCAGCGTGAAGCCTATGAGGCCGATGAACGTGGACGTCATCAGCCAGGTGCGCGCGGCCCGGTAGCGCACCGCGCGGGAGCGGAAGAGCCAGATCAGGATCGCCGGGGTGACCAGGTAGTGCAGTGACGCGTACCAGAAGTCGGCGGGTATGCCTATCCAGGGCTCGCTGGTGAAGAGCCGGTTGAGAGGGTGCTCCGCGTTGAGGAAGAGCCCCTTCTCTATGCGCAGGATCGCGAGGCCGTGGTCGACGGCGTCGGAGACGTCGCCCCGCACGAGCAGGCGGCCGGCGGAGTAGCAGGCGTACACGAGGACGATGAGCGGCAGCTCGGTCCACCAGCGCAGCCGAGTCGTGGGGGCCGCCTCGCTGCCCGGTATCTCGGTGTGCGGCAATCCGATCGCCCTCCCCCTTCTCTCGTTGCTCGCGCGCCTCGATTGACACGGACGTGCCACTCTACGGCCTCCCTGAGCCCGCCTCGCGGGGCGCCCTCGGACCGGATAGACGCGGGGATCGCCCCCCGGGTTGCCCGCACCCGCCGTGCGGGATGATGGAGAGGTCCCTCAGACATTTCTCCCGGAAAGGCCTCTTCATGGCACCGCGCATCCTGCTGGCCCGGCACGGACAGACGCAGTGGTCGCTGTCCGGCAGACACACCGGCAGGACCGACGTACCGCTGCTCGAGGAGGGCCGGCAGGGCGCCAAGCTGCTCGGCGAGCGGCTGCACCGGGCGCCCCTGGAGGGGCTGCCCGGCGTCGAGGTGCGGACCAGTCCGCTGGCCCGCGCGCGGGAGACCTGCGCACTCGCGGGCTTCGGCGAGCGCGCCCGCGCGTGGGACACGCTGATGGAGTGGGACTACGGGGCGTACGAGGGCCTGACCCCGGACCAGATCCAGGCCGTCCGGCCCGGTTGGCTGATCTGGCGGGACGGGGTGCCCGGCGGGGAGAGCGTGGCGGACGTCACCGCGCGTGCGGACGAGATCGTGGCGTGGGCGCGGGAGGCGGACCGGGATGTGCTGGTCTTCGCCCACGGGCACATTCTGCGGTCGATCGGGGCGCGGTGGCTGGGGCTGCCGCTGGACTTCGCGGCGCGGATACGGCTGAATCCGACGTCGCTGTCGGTCCTGGGGTGGGCCTACGGGGAGCCGGCGCTGGAGAGCTGGAACGACCTGGGGCACCTGGTGGGCTGACGGCCGCGGCGTGCTGGGCGGGGGTGGATTGCCCGCAGCCATCTGCTGGTTCTCAGGCCGGGCGTGGTAGTGCTGTGTGGCGGTCCAGGAACGTTGAGACGCCCGGGTTGCGGCGGTGGGGCAGCAGGACTCGGGCCGTTCCGGCCAGCATCGTGTGGATGCGGGAGGACTGGACCTCGCCCAGCAGGTCCAGGACCCGCAGGCCGGCGTCCGCCGCCTCGTCGGGGTGGCCGCCGCGGGCCAGGTCGTCCGCCAGCTCCGCCGAGTACAGCGCGAGGTTCCGCGTGAAGTGCGGGTCCTGCAGCTCGGCGGCCCGTCGCGCGTGCCGGGCGGCCCGGTGCCAGTCGCCCAGCGCGGACCAGCACTGCGCCTCCAGACCTTCCAGCTCGGCACGGCCGTAGAAACTCATCCACTCGGGGTCGGCGTCCGAGGGGCCCCGCTCGAAGAAGGCCTGCGCGCGGACCAGCGCCTGTTCGCAGCCGACCCGGTCGGCGAGCCCTGCCCAGCCGCCCGCCTCGCGCAGCGCCAGCAGCGACATCAGCCGGTCCGAGCCCAGCGGGCGGGCGGCGCGCTGCGCGGCCTGGGCCGCCCGTACCGCCTCGCGCGGGCGCCCGGCGTCGCGGGCGAGGAACGCCATGTTGCAGAAGGCGTGCGCCTCCAGACCCGCGTCGCCGGTCATCCGGGAGGTGGCCAGGGCCTCCGCGTAGTGGGAGCGCGCGTCGTCGAAGCGCCCGGAGTCGTGCGCCAGCCAGCCCACGGAGATCGCCAGTTCACCGGCGCCCGTGTAGAGCCGGTCCGCCGTCGCCCGGCGGGACGCCCCGGCGTCCAGCAGCGCGTACGCGGTGCGCAGCGGGGCCGCCGCGCGCCGGTAGAGGCCGTCCGCGCCGTGCCGGTCGTCCAGCAGCCGGATCCGGCGGACCGCTTCTTCGAGGGCGCCGGCCTCGCCGGATCCCGCGCGGCGCACGGGACGTCCGGCCGCCGCGGCGTCGAGGGCGAGCCCCAGGGGGCCCAGTGAGGCGGCGGCCACGGTGGCCCCGCTCGTCATGAATGCGCGACGCAGCACGTCGCTCTCCTCATTGTTGTCGTGCTTTTCGTACGGGTCCTGCGTGTCATGCGTCTCATACGGTTCACCCGCCCCCCGCGTCTCACTCGGGGCGCGTTCGGACGGGCGGGTGTGCGCCGGGAGCGCGTCCTCGTCGGTACGCACCCGGCGTCCGCGTACCGACGAGCGGGGCGCGAACCCCAGGTCGGTGAGCGTGCGACCGGGGAACATGTGCAGGAACACCCGCTCGTACGCGTAGTTGGGACAGCGGATCTCGCCCGCCTCGACCCGGCCGACGTAGCGCGCGTCACAGCTCACCCGCTCGCCGATCTCGCGCGCGGCCCGGCGGACCGCCGCCGCGAACTCGGCCGGCGAGCGCTTGCCGCGCAACCGCCGGAAGGCGAGGTTCGGCCGCGACGGCCGTTCGGGCTGGGCGGAGGTCACCGTTGACGACGCCATGGCCGGGTCCTCTCGTGCGAACCGTCGAACCATGCCGGAAAAGAGATGAGTTGCGGAAATCATCCGCCTGCCACCATGTGGCATCCCTGTTTCCGGCGAGCAAGAACGTACCGGCTGTGACGGAGCCGCCACGCACTGTTTGGCTACAAACCGGATATCTCACCCGCGATCTGCCATGAAGTGCCATCCTTTGCGGCGGACTTGTGCCGTAGCCGTTGACGGCCCGCCGCGTTGGACAGGGTGACCGGGAGGCCCTCGACTCCCGACCCGCTCGTCCGAGGAGGACTTCCGTGGTGGAGGCCGGGATGGATACCAGCAGGATCAGCGATCCGCCCTGCGACGCCTGCGACGTCGTCACCGTGCCGACCCGGCAGGGTCTGGAGGCGGTCGACATCCTCAGGCGGGGAGCCGGCGAGGCGGTGGGTCCCGTGATCCACGACGACGGCTGCGACACCCTGGGGTTCCTGGTGCCGCCGGGCACCGCCGCCGCCTGGGACGTGCCGGGCAGCACCTGTACGGAGACGGACGGCCGCGGGCTGAGCCTCGACCTGCCGCCCGAGCCGCCCGTGGAGGGCTCCGACTGGCTGCTGCCGCCCGGCGAGGCGGACCTCGCGACCGACCCCGCGGTGCTGCGCGAGGCGCTGGGCGAGGCGGCCCGGCTGATCAGAGCGGCCGACAGCTGCCGCTGAGCCGTCCCGGCCACGCGCCAGCCGTCCGACCGCGCGCTGCCGGAGCTCGCCGTGCGCGGATAATGGCCCGATGGGAAAGTCCAGGAACGCCCGCCGCGGGCGCGCTGCCGCCGAGACGGTCGTCGAGGACGTCGACGGCGGACGCGCCGAGCTGATCCCCGACCGGGACCGGACCCGGGCCTGGACCCTGCTGATCGACGGCGCCCCGCAGTCGCACGTCGACCTCGACGACCCGACCCACCTGTCCTTCGAGTACCAGCGTCGTCTCGGGCACGTCATCGACCTCGCCGCCCCGCCGGGCAGACCCGTCCAGGCCGTGCACCTCGGCGGCGGCGCCCTCACCCTCGCCCGCTACCTGGCCGCCACCCGTCCCCGTTCCACCCAGCAGGTCGTCGAGCGGGACGCCGCCCTCGTCCAACTGGTCCGTCGGGAGCTGCCCCTGGACCCCGGCGCGCGGATACGGGTGCGCTCCACCGACGCCCGCGCCGGACTGGCCAAGGTGCCCGACGGCTGGGCCGACCTGATCGTCGCGGACGTCTTCAGCGGCGCCCGCACCCCGGCCCACCTGACGTCCGCCGAGTTCCTGGACGAGGTCCGGCGCGCGCTCGCGCCCGGCGGGGTCTACGCCGCCAACCTCGCCGACGGCCCGCCCCTCGCCCACCTGCGCGGCCAGATCGCCACCGCCGCCGCCCGGTTCGCGGAACTCGCCCTCGTCGCCGACCCCGCCGTGCTGCGCGGCAAGCGCTTCGGCAACGCCGTCCTCGTCGCCTCCGACCGCCCGTTGCCGGTCGCCGAACTCACCCGCCGCGCCGCCTCCGACCCGCAGCCCGCCCGGGTGGAACACGGCCGCGCGCTGGCCGACTTCACGGGCGGCGCGGTACCGGTGACGGACGCGGCGGCGGTGGACTCGCCCGCGCCGCCGCCCTCCGTCTTCCGCTGACCCGTGGCAGGGGGCCGAGGTACGGCGCGGCGGCGGCTCAGTAGGTGCCGATCTCCACGCGCGGCGGCCCGTCGTGCCAGGTGCAGAACACGGACACCCGGTCCGCCCCCGAGCTGAACTCCACCCGGATCCACGACTCCGTCTTCCACACCTGCATCGACCAGCCCGCCCCCGGCGTCGCCGACACCAGGGACGCCGACGACTTGCCGAGGTCGAAGACCGCGCGGCCGCCGTCGGTGTCGTAGCTCCTGACCTCGCCGGAGGTGGCGGGGGAGGGGTTCGCCGGGCGCTCGGGCGTGGTGGACGGGGCGGTCCGCGACGGGGTGGGGTCCGGCTCGGGGCGGGTCTCGCTCGGCGACGGCGACGGACTGCCCGACGGCGACGGACGGCTGGTGGACGACGCCCGCGAACCCGCTTCCTCGGAGGCGTCGTGCGAGTCCCGTACCGACGCGTCGGCCGCGGTGATGGGCAGCGCGCGAGGCGCGTCGTAGGCCGTGCCCGTCATCACCGTGTGGACGCCCCACCACGACAGCGTGACCGCCGCGCCGGTGGCGAGCAGCCAGGCAAGTACGTGGACGAGTCCTCTGCGCATCGCGGCCATACTGCCTCACCCGCCCCACCCGTGTCGCCCGAACGGAGTGTGACGGTGGCCCCCGGCGGGGTTGTGCACAGGCCCCCGCCGGAGTTGTCCACAGGCCCGCACCGGTTTGGTCCGCATGGCGTACGGTGCCGCCCATGGCAAGTGTGCTCGTGGTCGAGGACGACCAGTTCGTACGCTCGGCGCTCATCCGGCAGCTGACCGACGCCTCGCACACCGTGCGCAGCGTCGGTACGGCGCTGGAGGCGCTGCGCGAGGTCGCCCATTTCCGTTTCGACGTGGTGATCCTCGACCTCGGACTGCCCGACCTGGACGGCTCCGAGGCGCTGAAGATGCTGCGCGGCATCACCGACGTACCCGTGATCGTCGCCACCGCCCGGGACGACGAGGCGGAGGTCGTGCGGCTGTTGAACGCGGGCGCGGACGACTACCTCACCAAGCCGTTCTCCGTGGAGCACCTGTCCGCCCGCATGGCCGCCGTCCTGCGCCGGGCCCGGACCGGCCCCGCTGAGGCGGCGCCCTCGCCCGTCATCCGGGTCGGCGGCCTCACCGTCGACCCGCTGCGCCGCCAGGCCGACCTGGACGGCGTCCGTCTCGACCTGACCCGCCGCGAGTTCGACCTGCTCGCCTTCCTGGCCGGCCGGCCGGGCGTCGTCGTCCCCCGCAAGGAACTGCTCGCCGAGGTCTGGCAGCAGTCCTACGGCGACGACCAGACCATCGACGTCCACCTGTCCTGGCTGCGGCGCAAGCTGGGCGAGACCGCGGCGCGGCCGCGCTACCTGCACACCCTGCGCGGTGTCGGCGTGAAGCTGGAGCCTCCCCTGGAGCAGGGCCCGGAGCAGGGCCCGGCGCAGGACCGAGGGCTGCCCGGAGCGGAGCCGCCGCGATGAGGTGGGCCCTGGTCAAGGTGTCGCTGGCGGTCACCGCGATGGTCGTCGTCGCCTTCGCCGTCCCCCTGGGACTCGTCATCCGGGAGATGGCCCGGGACCGCGCCTTCTCCAACGCCGAACGGGAGGCGGCCGCCGTCGCCCCCGCGCTGTCCATCACCACCGACCGCGACCAGTTGGAGCGCGTCGTCGCCTCCGCCGGCTCGGACGCCGGAATGGCCGTGCACATACCGGCGTCCGGCGAGCCGGCCGACCGCACCGACGGCGCGGGGCAGCGGGCCGCCGACATCGGCCGGCAGCGCGCCACCGACGAGGACATCGCCGCCGTACGCGAGATGGGCCGCGCCTCCACCACCGAGGTGGACGGCGGTTCCACGCTGCTCCAGCCGGTCGCGCTCAGCTCCGGCGAGATCGCCGTGGTCGAGGTGTACGTCCCCGAGTCCGAGGTCACCAACGGGGTCGCCACGGCCTGGGCGGTGCTCGCCGCGGTCGGCGCCGCCCTGATCGTCGGCTCCGTCGCGGTCGCCGACCGGCTGGGCGTGCGGATGGTGCGGCCCGCGCAGCGCCTGGTCGAGGGCGCGCACCAACTCGGGGAGGGCCGGCTGGGCTCGCGGGTGCCCGTGGAGGGGCCGAACGAACTGCGGCTCGCGGCCGTCGCGTTCAACTCCATGGCCGACCAGGTGGTCCAGCTCCTGGCCAACGAACGCGAGCTGGCCGCCGACCTGTCCCACCGGCTCCGCACCCCGCTGACCGTGCTGCGGCTCAACGCGGCCTCGCTCGGCGACGGGCCGGCCGCCGAGCAGACCCGGTCCGCCGTCGAGCAGTTGGAGCGCGAGGTCGACACCATCATCCGCACCGCCCGGGACGCCAAGCCGCAGACGGCCGCCGCCGGACCGGGCGCCGGGTGCGACGCGGCCGAGGTGGTGCGCGAGCGGATGGGGTTCTGGTCCGCGCTCGCCGAGGACGAGGGCCGCAAGTGGCGGGTGGCCGGCGCCGACCGCCCGGTGCGCATACCCGTGGCCCGCGCCGACCTGGCCGCCTCCCTCGACGCCCTGCTCGGCAACGTCTTCCGGCACACCGCCGAGGGCACCGCCTTCGCCGTCGACCTGCACAACGGCGAGGACGCGGTGATCGTGCTCGTGTCGGACGCGGGCGCCGGCATACCCGACCCCGAGGCGGCGATGGCCCGCGGCCGGGGTTCGGGCAGCGACGGGTCGACCGGGCTGGGCCTGGACATCGTGCGCCGCATGGCCGAGTCGACGGGCGGCGACGTCCGCATCGGCTCCTCCGTGCTGGGCGGCACCGAGGTGCGCATCTGGGTGCAGCTCGACGGGCGGACGGCGCCCGAGCGGCGCGGCCACCGGGGAGCCGTGCGGCGCCGCAGGCAGCCCCGGCAGACGGCCACCATTAATCGGCCCCGATCTCTTCCTTAAGCGCACCCTAAGATCGCCGACCCCCGCCCGGATCAGGCTCTTTGCCCGTTTCCGGCTCGCTAGCGTGCTGCCGCACCCCCACCCCCGGACGTTCCCCGCCGGGGGCACCGTGAACAGCGAAGGCAGGCACATGACGCGCACGCACCGACGCAGGGTCAGTGGCAGGAACAAGGCGATCGGCACCGTCGTCGCGGCGGCCGTGGCCGGTGGTGGCGCGCTGCTGTTCACCAGTACCGCCCAGGCGGCCCCGGTGGGCGCCGTCTACACGAAGACCAGCGAGTGGTCGGACGGCTACACCGCCCAGTACGTCGTCACCAACGGCAGCGGCGGGGCGAAGACGGACTGGACGCTGGAGTTCGACCTGCCCGGCGGGACGAAGCTGGGCTCGCTGTGGAACGCCGAGTCGAAGGTGAGCGGACAGCACGTCACCGTGACCCCGCCGAAGTGGGACACGGACGGCCTGAAGGCCGGCGAGTCCGTCACCGTAGGCTTCGTCGTCAAGGGCACGGACGAGCCGACCGGTTGCCTCGTCGACGACGCCGAGTGCTCGGCGGACGACGGCGCCACCCCCGAGCCCAGCGGCCGCCCCACCGAAGCCCCGGCCCCCACCTCCACCCCGGCCCCCACGGCCACCGACTCCGCCGAGCCGGACCCGACCGGCACCGCCACCACCCCGGCGCCCACCTCGACACCCGGCAACGGCACCGCCGCCGGCGTCGGCTTCGCGCCGTACGTCGACACCTCCCTCTACCCCGCCTACGACCTCCTCGCCAACGCCGAGGCCACCGGCGTGAAGGACTACACCCTCGCCTTCGTCACCGACGGCGGCGGCTGCACCCCCAAGTGGGGCGGCGTCACCGACCTCGCGAGCGACGCCGTGGCCAAGCAGATAGGCGCCCTGCGCGCCGAGGGCGGCGACGTCCGCGTCTCCTTCGGCGGCGCCTCCGGCTCCGAACTGGGCACCACCTGCACGTCCGTGGACGCGCTGGCGGCGGCGTACGGCAAGGTCGTCGACGCCTACGACCTCACCAAGGTCGACTTCGACGTCGAGGGCGGCGCGCTGCCCGACACCGCGGCCAACAGCCGCCGCGCCCAGGCCATCGCCGCGCTCCAGAAGGAACACCCCGGCCTGGACGTCTCCTTCACCCTCCCCGTCATGCCCGAGGGCCTGACCCAGGCGGGCGTCGACCTCCTCGCCGACGCGAAGGAGAACGGCGTGGACATCGGCACCGTCAACATCATGGCGATGGACTACGGGCCCGCGTACAGCGACGACATGGGCACCTACGCCGAGCAGGCCGCCACCGCCACCCAGGCGCAGGTCAAGGGCGTCCTCGGCCGCTCCGACGACGAGGCCTGGAAGACGGTCGCCGTCACCCCGATGATCGGCGTCAACGACGTCGTCTCCGAGGTCTTCACCGTCGAGGACGCCGGCCAGCTCGTGAAGTTCGCCGAGTCCAAGGGCCTGGGCGGACTGTCCATGTGGTCCGCGACCCGCGACAAGGCGTGCCCCGGCGGCCCGAAGCCCGCGGCCGACGCGACGTGCAGCTCGATCGACCAGGAGGCGAACGCCTTCGCGAAGGCCTTCGCCGCCTTCAAGTAGGGCCGGGCTTCCCCCCCCCACACCGGCCCCACGAGCGGGGCGCGGCACCCACGTAGGGTGCCGCGCCCCGCATCGGTCGTGCCGCCCCCGGGAGGCGCCTACTCGGCGGAGTCCACCGGCGGCAGCGCACCCGTACGGGCCGCCCGGCCGTACCACAGGGCGCTCGACTTGGGGGTGCGCTGCTGGGAGACGTAGTCGACGTAGACCGCGCCGAACCGCTTCTCGTAGCCGTAGGCCCACTCGAAGTTGTCCATCAGGGACCACAGGTAGTAACCGCGGACGTCGGCACCGTCGGTGATGGCCCGGCGCACCGCCGCGAGGTGGCCGTGCAGGTAGGCGACGCGCTCCGGGTCGTGCACCGTGCCGTCGGCGCCGGGCTTGTCGTCGTAGGCGGCACCGTTCTCGCTGATGTACAGCGGCAGGCCGGGAGCCTCGCGGTGGTAGCGCATGATCAGCTCGTGCAGGCCGGTCGGGTCGACGCTCCAGCCCATCTCCGTGCGCTCGCCCGGCGGCTGGTGGAAGGCCACGTCGTCGGCGGCCGGCCACGGCGAGTGGTCGCTCGCGCCGTGACCGTCGGCGCGCGGCGCCCGGGAGTCGGCGTCCGCCGCCGACACCACGGTGGGCGTGTAGTAGTTGAGGCAGATCGCGTCGATCGGCTGGCGGATCTGCCCCAGGTCGCCGTCCTGGACGTACGACCAGTCGGTCACCGGCGCCGTCGCCTCCAGCAGGGACTGCGGGTAGGCGCCGTGCAGGATCGGGCCGTGGAAGATCCCGCCGGACAGGTCGTCGATCCTGCGGGCCGCCGCCAGGTCCCCGGAGTTCTGCGACAGCGGGCGGACGACCGAGGTGTTGAGGCTGATCGCCACCGAGTTGCGGGCCGGCATCACCGACCGCAGGGCCACCGTGCTCAGACCGTGCGCCAGGTTCAGGTGGTGCGCGGCACGCAGCGAGGTCGCCGGGTCGGTGCGCCCGGGCGCGTGCACCCCGGAGGCGTAGCCCAGGAAGGCCGCGCACCAGGGCTCGTTGAGCGTGATCCACTGCTCCACGCGGTCGCCGAGCGCCTCACCCACGATCTGCGCGTACTCCGCGAACCGGTACGCGGTGTCCCGCTCCGGCCAGCCGCCCGCGTCCTCCAGCTCCTGCGGCAGGTCCCAGTGGTAGAGGGTGACGGCCGGTTTGATCCCCGCGGCCAGCAGCTCGTCCACCAGGCGGCGGTAGAAGTCCAGGCCGCGCTGGACGGCGGGGCCGCGGCCGGTCGGCTGCACCCGGGGCCAGGAGACGGAGAAGCGGTACGCGCCGAGCCCCAGGTCCTTCATCAGCGCCACGTCGTCGCGGTAGCGGTGGTAGTGGTCGACAGCGATGTCACCGGTGTCCCCGCCGGCCGTCTTCCCGGGGGTGTGGCTGAAGGTGTCCCAGATCGAGGGCGTGCGGCCGTCCTCGCGCACCGCGCCCTCGATCTGGTACGCCGAGGTCGCGGCGCCCCAGAGGAAGGCAGGGGGGAAGGTCACCGGGGTCACCGGCGTTGCGGACTCAAGCATGGAAGCGCTCCCATAGCGGGTCGTGTGACGACCGGCGCGTAGTAAGGACGAGGGGGGAATGCGGGCCGGGGCGGCGGCGACCCGGCCCACCGGGTGAGGTGTCGGCCCTTGGTGTCTGCCCTTCTCGGCAGCCTGTCAGCCCTTGACGGCTCCCTGCATGATGCCGCCCACGATCTGCTTGCCGAAGATCGCGAAGACGAGCAGCAGCGGCAGCGTGCCCAGCAGCGCGCCGGCCATGATCAGGGCCTGGTCCGGGGTGAAGCCGCGGCCGAGGCCCGCCACCGCGACCTGCACGGTCGGGTTGCCGTTCTGCGTCAGCACCAGGAACGGCCACAGGAAGTCGTTCCACACCTGGACGAACATCAGCATGCCCAGCACGGCCATCGCGGGCCGCGCCGTCGGGAACACCACGTGCCAGATGACGCGCCAGCTGCTCGCGCCGTCCACCCGGGCGGCCTCGATGATCTCGTCGGGCAGCGCCTGGAGCAGGTACTGCCGCATGAAGAACACGCCGAACGCGCTGACCAGGGACGGGAAGATGACGGCCTGGAGCTGGTCGGTCCAGTCGAGCTTGGCGACCATCATGTACAGCGGGATGACGCTGAGCTGCGGCGGCACCATCATCGTGCCGACGACGATCAGCATCAGGGCGTTGCGCCCCTTGAACCTCAGCTTGGCGAACGCGAAGCCGGCGACCGTCGACATGAGGACGATGGTGATCGAGGAGATGCCCGCCACGATCGTGGTGTTGAGCATCGCCTCGCCGAGGTTGGCGTCCTTCCAGGCGATCTCCAGTTTGTCGAAGAGGTTGGCGCCGAACCAGAAGGGCGGCGGCGTCTGGGCCAGGCGCTGATTGTCGCGGGAGGCGGCGATCGCCGTCCAGACCAGCGGGAAGAGCGAGCCGATGGTGAACAGGGCGAGGATGATGTACGCGATCGGACCGGCGTGCATCTGTCCGCCGGCCCGGGACGCCTTGGACCGGCGCCCGCGCCGGGGCGGCTCGGGGACCCGGTCGGCCGGGGGTTTCGTCAGGGTCGTCGTCACGGCCGGTTCTCCTTAACTACTGGCGCGCAGCCGGCGCGAGATGACGTAGTTGACGATCCCGATCACGATGAGGATCAGGAACATCGTCCAGGCGATCGCGGAGGCGCGGCCCAGGTGCTGGTTGACCCAGCCCTGCTCGTACAGGTACAGGCCGAGCGTCTGGAACTGGTGCTGGGAGCCGCCCGAGGCGCCCTTGTTGGCGTCGAACAGCAGCGGCTCGCCGAACAGCTGCGAGGCGCCGATGGTCGACACGACGACCGTGAACAGGATCGTCGGACGCAGCTGGGGCAGCGTGACGTGGATGAACTGGCGCCAGCGGCTGGCACCGTCCAGCGCCGCCGACTCGTACAGCTCCTGCGGGATCGCCTGCATCGCCGCCAGGTAGATCAGCGCGTTGTACCCGGTCCAGCGCCAGATGACGATGGAGGAGACGGCGAACTGGGACGACCAGGTGCCGTTCTGCCAGTCGATCTTGTCCAGGCCGACCAGGTCGAGAGCCCAGTTGATCATGCCGTAGTCACGGCCGAAGAGCAGGACGAAGACCAGCGACGCGGCGGCGATCGAGGTGGCGTACGGCGCCAGCATCACCACGCGGTAGAAGGTGGAGGCGCGCAGCTTGTAGTTGAGGATGTGCGCCAGGCCCATCGCCATCAGCAGCTGCGGCACCGTGGAGATGATGCCGATGGTCAGGGTGTTCTGCGCGGCGTTCCAGAAGAAGTCGTCGTCGAAGATCCTGGTGTAGTTGTCCAGGCCCGCCCACGCCATGTCGGTGGGCGCGGTCAGCTCCACCGTGTGCAGCGAGGCCCAGCCGGTGTAGATCAGCGGGAACAGGCCGAACGCGGCGAAGAACACGAAGAAGGGGGTGACGAACGCGTACGGACTCCAGCGCATGTCCCGCTGCCAGCGGCGGGAGAGCCGGGCCCGCTTCCTCGCCACCTCGGGGGGCACCGCGTCGGCGGGCGGTCGGCCCGGGGCCGCGCCCCCCTTGGAGGGGGACGCGGCGGTGGTGGCGTTACTGGGTGAGGTTCCGGTCACCTGATGACTCCGAGTGAGCGTCGGCCGTGAGACCGGAGGCCGGGCGCCGTCCACACGATCGGGTGAACGGGGCGCGATGCGTTGCGGGAACCAAGCATGCGGATGGATCCTTGGTGTCGTAGTAGCCCGGGCTGGTTCCAACCCGGCTGGTGTTGATCGCGTAGGACTCGATCGCTTGCTGAGCGGGCGAGCAGCGTGAGCCAGGAATCCCTCTGCTCCGGCTGGGGGAGGGTTCAATTCTCCAGGTTGTTGTCGATCGTCTTGGTGGCGTTGGACCAAGCCTCCTCAGGGGACTTGCCCTGCGTCACCAAGATGACGCCGTTGTCCGTCAGACCCTGCTGGATGATCTGGTCCTTCGGGCCGATCACCTGCGCCGGGATCGCCTCGGCGGCCTTGGCGAACAGCTCACCGATCGGCGCGTCACCGGTCATGTCGTTCTTGGCGCCGGTCACCTCGGCCGACTTGTAGGCGGCCGGGGCGCTCGGGAAGCTGCCCTGCACGGCGAAGAGCTTGGCCTGCTGCTCGGGCGCGGTCAGCCAGGCGACCAGCTTCTGCGCGGCTTCCACGTTCTTGCCGCTCTTGGGCACGCCCAGGAAGGTGCCGCCCCAGTTGCCGGACTTCGGCGCCGCGGCCACGTCCCACTTGCCGGCCGCCTCGGGCTGGGACTTGCCCTTGATGTAGCCGAGCATCCACGGCGGGCAGGCGACGGTGGCGAACTTGTTGTTGGCGATGGTCTGGTCCCAGGCGGGCTGGAACTGGGTCTGCGACTGGACCAGGCCCTCCTCGGCGGCCTTCGCGGTCAGGTCGAAGGCGTCCTTGACGGCCGGGTTGGTCTTGTAGATCACCTCGCCGGCGGCGTCGTAGAACTTCTCCTCCTCACCGCTGAGGACGGCGTTGATCAGTCCGCCGGGGGAGTCCATGAAGTAGGTGTCCTTGCCGGCACCCTTCTTGTACTTCTCGCCGGTCTCGATGAACTTGTTCCAGTCACCGGCCCACAGCTTGCCGACCTCCTCGCGGTCGGTCGGCAGGCCCGCCTTCTCGAAGAGGTCCTTGCGGTAGCAGATGGCCATCGGGCCGATGTCGGTGCCGAGTCCGACCGCCTTGCCGTCCTTGGTGACGGCCTGCTTCCACTTCCAGTCCAGCCAGCTGCTCGGCTGCACGCCCTCGGCCTTGGACATGTCCACGAACTTGTCGGCCTGGGTGCCGACGACCTCGGCGATGTTGCCGACCTCGATGGCCTGGACGTCCTGGAGGCCGCTCTCGGTGGTGAGGTGGTTGACCAGAGCGGGGTAGTAGTTCTCGTTCCGCTCGGTGACGTTCTCCTCGATGTTGATGTCCGGGTTGAGCTTCTCGTACTCCTCGTAGAGGCCCGCCTCCTTGAAGCCCATCGTGCCGAACAGACCGAGGGTGATCGTGGTCTTGCCGCCGC
Organism: Streptomyces sp. NPDC056128; assembly: GCF_042263835.1. NCBI lineage: Bacteria > Bacillati > Actinomycetota > Actinomycetes > Kitasatosporales > Streptomycetaceae > Streptomyces > Streptomyces sp. NPDC056128. Next base: position 35,509 of record NZ_JBHJVQ010000002.1, read on the forward strand.
CGTCGCCCGACGACGAGCCGTCCTCGTCCTTCCCGTCATCGGCACAGCCGGCCAGCAGCCCGGCGCCCAGCGACGCGATGGCCGCGATGACCACCACCTTGCGGGCGGATCGAGTACGTGCTCGCATTGCGTCCTCCTGTTGCCCTGACGTGCCGACCCCCCGGCCAACTACATGGTTGGGCCCGCTGCTTCATGTCGTTCGTTCGTCGCTGCGGCTCGGGCGGGGAACGTGCGGGATGTGTATGTGCCAGGTAGTGTGGGAGCGCTCCCACAAGTGATGTGTTGAAGAGTCGTCGGTCCGGGCGGGGGTGTCAAGGGAGCGGACGCGACGAAACGCGTTCAGTTATCGGCCTGTTAACTGGGGGCGACGAGCGCTACGGAGACACCTCCGCCACGGCGGGAGCGGAACCGGAGCCGGTCATTACACCCGACCGGCCTGTTAAATTCCAGGCCAGCCGCAGAGTGCGGGGGTGTCGACGGGAGGCGGAGCCGATGGCAAGCCACGGAGCGCGTGGTCGGAGCGGTGGCCGGCCCACCCTCGAAGAGGTGGCGGCACGGGCGGGCGTCGGCCGCGGCACGGTGTCCCGGGTGATCAACGGTTCGCCCCGGGTCAGCGACGCCACCCGGGCGGCCGTCGAGGCGGCGGTCGCGGAACTCGGCTATGTCCCGAACACGGCGGCCCGCGCGCTGGCGGCCAACCGCACCGACGCGATCGCGCTGGTGGTACCCGAACCGGAGACCCGGTTCTTCGCGGAACCGTACTTCTCGGACATGCTGAAGGGTGTCGGCTCCGAACTCTCCGACACCGAGATGCAACTGCTCCTGATCTTCGCGGGCAGCGACCGGGAGCGCGAGCGGCTCGCCCAGTACCTGGCCGCGCACCGTGTGGACGGCGTCCTGCTGGTCTCGGTGCACGCCGACGACCCGCTGCCCGACCTGCTGACCCAGCTGGAGATCCCGGCCGTGATCAGCGGCCCGCGCTCGGCCACGGAGTCGCTGGCCTCGGTGGACTCGGACAACTACGGCGGGGCCCGCTCGGCCGTCGAGCACCTGCTGACCCGGGGCTGCCGCCGCATCGCCCACATCACCGGCCGCCTCGACGTCTACGGCGCCCAGCGCCGCGTCGACGGCTACCGCGACGCCCTGCGCGACGCGGGCCACGCGGTGGACGAGGGGCTGATCGAGGCCGGTGACTTCACCGAGGACGGCGGGCGCCGCGCGATGGAGGAGCTGCTGCGCCGCAGTCCCGACGTGGACGCGGTCTTCGCCGCCTCGGACGTCACCGCCGCGGGCGCCCGCCAGGCGCTGCGCGAGGCGGGGCGGCGCATCCCGGACGACGTGGCGCTGGTCGGCTACGACGACTCGGCGATAGCCCGCCACATGGAGCCGCCCCTGACCAGCGTCCGCCAGCCCATCGAGGAGATGGGCCGCGCGATGATCGACCTGCTCCTGACCGAGATCGCGGACCGCCGTCCGGCGGCTTCGCGGGGGCTGGAGCGGCACCAGGTGGTGCTGGCGACGGAGTTGGTGGAACGTACGTCGTCCTGAGCGGGTGCCGCGGTGACGCCGACGGGCGTCCGGGCCCTGGCCCCGGCGTGGGCGTCGGCGCACGCCCGGCCATCACCCGCGGCGGCCCGGTGGGCGGTCGGTGGTGGTGCGGCCAGTGTGCGGCCCCACCCGCTGCCGGTCGCGTCCGGGCGGGCGGCGGCGCCGGGCGGGGCCGGTGAACCGGAGTCCGTCCGGTCGGCGGGGCGGAGACGGGCCGTGTGGTCCCCCTCGCCGCGGGCGCATCAGGCTGGGGCGCGCTGTGTCGGTCGGTGGTGCGGGGTGGGCGCCGGTGGAGGGTGGCCCGTCGGGCCGGTGGACGGGGGATGCGTCCCGGACGTGTGGTCTCACTCGCCGCGGGCGCATCAGGCTGGGCCGCGCCGTGTCGGCCGGTGGCGCCGGGTGGGCGCCGGTGGAACGTGGCCCGCCCGGACGGCGGCCGGGAGGCGCGGCCCCCCGGCCCTCCGGTCCTCCGGCACTCCGGCCCCCCCGGTCCCCCGGTCCCCCGGCCCCCCGGTCCTCCCGGCCCCCCGGTCACCCCGAAGCAGGCTCCCCGCGCTCCAGGACCGTGGCCTCGGTGCCCCAGCCGAGGGGGACGACGTGGGTGACGTGCCAGCCCGTGCGGGCGGCGAGGGCGGCGATCGCGGTGGCGTCGCGCAGTGGGGCGCCGGTCGCGGCGTAGGCGTGCAGGGCCGCCTCGGCAGCGTGCGGGCTCAGGCCGTCGGGGCGGGAGGCCTCGACGAGGACCGCCGTCGGGACCCAGCCGGCCAGCCGCTCCAGCAGCGCCGCGGCCTCGTCGTCGGTCCGGTGGGCGAGGGCCTTCGCGGCCACGGCGACGTCGGCGGGGCCGCCCGTCCAGTCGATCCGTTCCGGCGCCGTGACGCGGCCGCGCAGGACCGCCGCGGGGACGTCGTCCTCCGCGACGCGCAGCCCCGGCCGGTGCCCCGCGTCGTCCAGGGCGGCGACGACGGACGCGGTGCCGGGGCCGGTGAGCAGGCACTTCCCGACGCCGGTCCACAGCGGGTCGGCGGTCAGGCCGGAGAGCAGGAAGACCAACTGCTCGCACTCCTCGACCAGTTCGCCGTACCGTTCCGCGTCCCGGATTACCGTGTCGTGCAGGGTGGTGCCCGACGCCCGCTGCCAGGGGGAGACGCCGTCCCGCAGCGCGGGCGCGAGTTCCGTGAGCGCGAGCAGCAGCTCCGCCTCCTGGCCGACGTACTCCTCGCGCTTGTGGTCGTCGAGCAGTTCCTCGGCCGCCGCGCCGAGCCGCAGGCCGTCCTCGTCCCCGGCGACCACGCCGTGCGCGGTGAGCAGGGGCAGCAGTACGCCGATCCCCGCCGCCGGCACGCCCACGCGCGCCGCGAGCGTCCCGAGCGGGATGCCCGGCGCGTCGGCGACCGCGTCGATCACACCGAGCTGCAGCGCCGCCCGCGCCACCAGCCACGGCACCGGCGACGGCACGCGTCCGTGCTCCGGGGCGGGCGAGCCCTCCGCCTGCGCCGGGACCGTCTCCTCGCGGTGCCAGTAGCCCGTGATGTTCAGCCGGTCCTTCGGGAGCCCCCGCTCGCGCCGCAGATACCGGCGTACCGGCAGCAGCGCCCGGCTCTCCGCCGCCGCCCACGCGTACCCCTCACCGTGAGGCGCGGGCAGCTCGCGCACCGCGGCCTCCAGCGCGGCCGCGTCACCGGGCTCCGCGACGACCCAGGTCACGGTGTCGCCGTCGCGCAACGCCAGTTCCTGGCGGGCGGAGTCGTCGGGCACGGTGACCAGGACGTGGGCGGGGGCGTCGACCGGACGCTCGTCCAGGAAGCGGCCGATCGCGGGCAGCGCGGTCTCGTCGCCGACGAGGAGGATCCAGTCCAGCCGTTCCGGCAGCCGCAGCGACGACTTGGGGCCGACGAACCACAGCTCGTCGCCCTCCCGGGCCGACGCCGCCCAAGTCGCCGCCGGTCCGTCGCCGTGCACGACGAAGTCGAGGTCGATTTCGCCGGCCGCGGCGTCCACCCGGCGGGGCGTGTAGTCGCGGGTCAGCCGGTTCTCGGCCGGGGTCCACTCGATGCCGTGCGGCAACTGGGCGGGCAGCGCGGCCCGGACGTCGCCGTCCGAGGCGAGGATCACCTTGACGTGGTCGTCGAACCCGGGCGCGGCGAAGCCGGGGTGGTCGGTCCCGTCCCGGGTGAACGGCGCGAGCTGGTCGCCGCCGAGGACGACGCGCCGCATCCGCGGGGTCACCTCGATGACGCGGCGCACCGTGACCCGGCGCAGGACGAGCGGATGCGTCGTGTACGCGCGTTGGGCGGCCATCAGGCGAACTGCTCCTCGATGATGTCCAGCAGGGCCATCGCCTCGTCGTAGTCGCCGCGCAGCACCCAGTACGGCAGGTCGTAGGCGTGCCCCGACTTGAAGGCGGGCAGGGCGCCGTACACCGGGTTCTTCTTGAGGGTGGCGACGTCGGTGGTGTCGGCGTTGAAGCCCATCACGAACACCGACGGCTGGGTGATCGTCTGCCCGGCCTTCTCCGTCGACAGCTCGAACATGTCGCCGCCCCCGCCGTACACCTTGAAGCCGCCCTTGGCGAAGACGGGCGCCGGTTCGATGCCGACCTTCTTGAACTCGGTCGGCAGGCCCACGCTCTCCACCAGCCCGTAGGCGGTGCCGTCACCGGTCATGGCCAGGAAGGAGACCGGGCCGGGCGGGGGCGTGATGGCCTTCTTCACCTCGGTGACGCGCTTGTCGTAGGCGGCGAGGTGCTGGGCGTAGACGTCCTTCTTGCCGAAGACGTCGTCGGCGAGGAAGGAGAACTGGCCGCGCCAGTCGCCGAGCTTCTTGCCGACCAGCACCGTCGGGGCGATGTCCGACAGGTCGTCGTACACCTTCTCCGCCTGGAACAGCGGGAAGCCGATGCCGCCGCCCACGATGAGGTCGGGTTCGAGTTCGAGGATCGCCTCCAGGTCGAAGCCGTCGACGCTCCACGGCAGGAAGGTCGTCTTGTCCTTCTTCGCCTCGTCGGCCCAGTAGGGGGAGAACTCGCCCTTGCCGTCGGCGTCCTCGGGGATGGTCGCGGTCACCGGGACGTCGAGGTCGTAGAGGTATCCGGCGAGCGCGTGGTTCAGCACGACGACGCGCTTCGGCTCGGCGGGCACCTTCACCTCGCCGTAGTCGGTCGCGACCGTACGGGACTTCGCGGCGGACGCCTTGTCGCCGTCGCCCGGGGAGTCGTCGGCCGCGCAGCCGGTGAGGGCCAGCGCGGCGACGAGCGCGACGGCGAGCAGGCGGGCAGGAGCAGGCATGGGACCTCACGTGGCTGGACGGGATCGTACGTTCGACCCGTTGGTAAGGTGAGGCTAACCTCGCTGGTTCCGTGGCGTCGATCCGCGTACGACATCGCCGGTGACGGAGACGACACATCGCAGGTACGGGAGGCAGGCTTGCCGGTGACATCCCTCGGCACCGTGGTCGCCGAGAACGCCATCCGCTTTCTCGGTCACGACACGCACCAGCACGACGAGCCGCACCTCATCCACATCGTGACCGGCTCCGCCCTCCTGCTCGCCGACGGCGAGGAGTGGCGGCTCGGCCGGCAGGAGTCCGTGTGGCTCGCGCCCCAAGTGCCGCACGCGCTGCGGATCGAGCCCGGCGGCATGGCGCTCGGCCCCACCCTCACCCCCGACGACCTGCCCCGACGCCGGGTCCAGCCGCTCGGCGTGGTGCCCGCGATCACCGAGGTGATGACCACCGCGCTGGGCGCGGCACCGGGCACCACGGCCGAGGTCCGGCCGTTCCGCCAGGCGCTCGGCCGGGTGCTGCGGGGCATCTCCCGGCAGTACTTCCCGGTGGTGCTCCCCACCCATCCGGCGGTGCGCGCGCTCGCCCGCGAGGCCCTGCGCACCCACTCCGTGACGCTGGAGCTGCTCGCCGCCCAGCACCGGATGAGCCCGCGTCAGGTGCAGCGGGTCTTCCTCGACGAGACCGGACTGCCCTTCACACGGTGGCGGAGCCGGGCCAGGATGAACGCCGCCGTCGAGCACATCCTCGGCGGCGGCGAACTGACGGCGGCGGCCAGGGCGGCCGGCTACGCCACCCGGGCCGGACTGCTGCGCGCGCTCAGCCGCGAGTCCGGCATCCCGGTGGGCGTGCTCACGGCGGACGCGGTGGGTGCGCTCGGCGGACGGTGAGGCGCACTCCAGCAGTACGGCAGCACGGCAGTACGGCAGTACCGAAGTTCGGCAGTTCGGCCCCGCCGGTCGGCGTGGGCTCTTCGAGGAGGATGGATGGCACAGGCGCTGGCGACGACGGCCGCGCGCCCACCGACCCGCGCGTCGCGTCCCACGGGGCGCCGGCTGATCGGCCTCGGTGCCGCCGTCGCCGTACTGCTCGCGGCGGTGGTGCTCAGCATCGCGCTCGGCTCGGCGATGCTCCCGCTGGACGTGGTGTGGCGGGCCCTCACCACGTCCGACGGTTCCGCGACCCACGCCACGGTCGCCGACGCCCGCGTCGACCGCACCGTTCTCGGCCTGCTGGTCGGCGCGTCGCTCGGCGTGGCCGGGGCCCTCATCCAGGCGCTCACCCGCAACCCGCTCGCCGACCCCGGGGTCCTCGGCGTCAACGCCGGCGCCGGTTTCGCCGTCACCCTGGGGGTGGCCGTGTTCGGCGTCACGCGCATCGAGCAGTACCTGCCGTTCGCGTTCGCGGGGGCGATCGCCGGGACGGCCGTGGTGTTCCTCGCCGCGAGCGGCGGCCGGGGTGGCGGGGGCGGGCCCTCGCCCCTGCGGCTCACCCTCGTCGGGGTCGCGTTCACGGCGGTGCTCTCCGGTGTCTCCGAGACCCTCGCGCTGATCGACACGGAGACCTTCGACCGCATGCGCTTCTGGGGGGCGGGCACCGTCACCGACCGCCCCGGGGGCACCGTCGCGGCGATCGCCCCCTTCGTCGTGGCCGGGCTCCTCGTCGCCGTCTGCTGTGCGCGCCCGCTCAACGCGATCGCGCTCGGCGACGACGCGGCGCGCGCCGTCGGCCTGCGGGTCGGGGCGACCCGGTCCGGCGTGGTGGTCGCGGTGACACTGCTGTGCGGCGCGGCGACGGCCGCCGCGGGCCCGCTGCTGTTCGTCGGCCTCATGGTGCCGCACGCCGTACGGTGGCTCACCGGCCCCGACTGGCGCTGGATCCTCGCCTACTCCGCCGTGCTGGCACCGGCGATCGTGCTGGTCGCCGACGTACTGGGCCGGCTGATCGTGATCCCCGCCGAGCTGCCGGTCGGAGTGATGATGCCGCTCATCGGCGCGCCGGTGCTGATCTGGCTGGTGCGCGGACGACGGGCGCGTGCGCTGTGAGCGGGGTGTTTGTCCTGAGGGCGGGACCGCTGAGCCTGCGCGTGACCCGCCGCGCGGTCGTCGTCTGCGGGGTGCTGTGGCTGGTGCTGGTCGCGCTGGCCCTGTGGGCCTTCACCCTGGGCAGCTATCCGCTGAGCCCGGGCGACCTGACCGACGTACTCACCGGGTCAGCGAGCAGAAGTGTGCGCAAGGTGGTGCTGGAGTGGCGGGCGCCGCGCATCGTCGCCGCCGTCCTGTTCGGCGCCGCCCTCGCGGTGGGCGGTGCCGTCTTCCAGTCCCTCACCCGCAACCCGCTCGGCAGCCCCGACGTGATCGGCTTCACCACCGGCTCGTACACCGGCGTCGTCCTGACGCTGCTGGCGGGGGCGACCGGCTACTCGGCCCTCGCGGCGGGCGCGCTCGCCGGGGGCCTGCTCACCGCGTTCGGTGTGTACCTGCTGGCCTTCAGGCGGGGCGTGCAGGGCTTCCGGCTGATCATCGTGGGCATCGCGGTGGGCGCGCTGCTCTCCTCGGCCAACACCTGGTTCTCGGTGAAGGCCGACGTGGACAACGCGCTGCGGGTCGCGGTGTGGGGCGCCGGTTCGCTGGCCACCGTGGACTGGCCCACCATCGGGACGGCCGCCGTCGTACTGGCGGGGGTGGCGGCCGTGGCCCCGGTGGCCCAGCGCAGGATGCGGCGGCTCGAACTCGGCGACGACACGGCGGCGATGCTGGGCGTGCCGGTCGAGCGGACCAAGCTGCTGCTGGTCGTCCTCGGGGTGGTCGCGACGGCCGTGGTGACCGCCGCGGCCGGTCCGATCGCCTTCGTCGCGCTGGCGGCCCCGCAGATCGCCCGCCGGCTCACCGGTCACGGCACCTCCGTCGACCTCGCCGGTTCGGCGCTGGTCGGCGCGGTCCTGCTGCTCGGCGCCGACCTCGCGGCACAGCACACGATCCCGGGCGTGCTCCTGCCGACCGGCGCGGTCACGGTGTGCGTCGGGGGCGTGTATCTGCTGGTGCTGCTGGCGCGGGAGAGCCGGCGCGGGCTGTGAGGGCGGTCCGGGGGAGGGCCCGGAACGCCGTCGGCCGGTGACCTTCGCGAAGG
>NZ_JBHJVQ010000002.1:43477-106396 GCF_042263835.1 Streptomyces sp. NPDC056128
GTGGGGGGGGAGTGGGGGCGGGGTGTGTGTGGGCGGTGGGGGGGTGGGCCGGGACGCCGGTGGGGGGGTTCCTTGCGCCAGGTCCCCCGCCCGACGGATCAGGGTGAGTGACGGGACTTGAACCCGCGGCCACCTGGACCACAACCAGGTGCTCTACCAACTGAGCTACACCCACCAAGGCCGGTGCTCGAATCCCGCGTGGCGGGGTTTCCCGACCGGCTGAGAAAAAGTGTACAGGGTCCGAAGGGGTGCTCGCGCCCGGCTTTCCGGGCGCCGCTCCCCGGCGTGCCGGGGCCCCTACCTGGCCGGTACGACGTGCTTCGCGGCGATCGCCTTGGCGGTCTCGGAGTCCGGGCCGGGCTGCGGGACGAAGACCGCCTCCCGGTAGTAGCGCAGTTCGGCGATGGACTCGCGGATGTCGGCGAGCGCGCGGTGGTTGCCGTTCTTCTCGGGGCTGTTGAAGTACGCCCGCGGGTACCAGCGGCGGGCCAGCTCCTTGATCGAGGAGACGTCGACGATCCGGTAGTGGAGGTAGTCCTCGAGCGTGGGCATGTCCCGCAGCAGGAAGCCGCGGTCGGTGCCGACCGAGTTGCCGCACAGGGGGGCCTTGCCGGGCTCCTTCACGTGCTCCCGTACATACGCGAGGACCTGCGCCTCGGCGTCCGCGAGCGTCGTGCCGCCGTCCAGCTCCGCGAGCAGGCCGGACGCGGTGTGCATCTCACGCACCACGTCGGGCATCGTCTCCAGGGCCCGCTCCGGCGGGCGGACGACGATGTCGACGCCCTCGCCGAGGATGTTCAGCTCGGAGTCGGTGACGAGGGCGGCTACCTCGATGAGCGCGTCGTCGGACAGCGAGAGGCCGGTCATCTCGCAGTCGATCCACACCATGCGATCGTTCATGCGGCCACTGTACGGTGGGCGCCCCTTTATCGGTCCCCCGGCGTCGGGGCGGGCGTCACGGGGGCTGCCGCCCCCGAACCCCCGCTTCGGCCTGACGGCCTCGTCCTCAAACGCCGGACGGGCTGGATGGGGCTGCCCGGCGTAGAAGGTGAACGCCGGACGGGCTGGATGGGGCTGCCCGGCGTCGAAGGTGAACGCCGGACGGGCTGAATCGCCCGTCCGGCGTTCCGAGAGCTATGTCACGACGCGCCCCGCTGGCCCGGGACGCCGGCCGCCGCCGGGACCGGTGCCGCTGTGCGGCGGGTCTGGAACGGGACCGAACCCTCCGGTGACAGGGCGGCCGGTTCGGCCGGGGCGGGCGGCCGGGGGGCTCCCGCGCTGCCCGGATCCGGGTCCACCGGGCGCTCGCTCTGGGGGCGCCGGGCCCGGTAGGCGGCACGGTAGGCGGCAGGGGAGGACCCCAGCTGGCGGCGGAAGTGACCGCGCAGGGCCACCGGCGAGCGGAAGCCGCAGCGGCCCGCGACCTCGTCCACCGAGTAGTCCGACGTCTCCAGCAGGCGCTGCGCCTGCAGCACCCGCTGGGTGATCAGCCACTGGAGCGGCGCACTGCCGGTCAGCGACCGGAAGCGGCGGTCGAAGGTGCGGCGGCTCATGTAGGCGCGCGCGGCCAGCGTCTCCACGTCGAACTGCTCGTGGAGGTGTTCCAGCGCCCAGGCGACGACCTCGGCGAGCGGGTCGGCGCCGATCTCCTCCGGTAAAGACCTGTCCAGGTAGCGCTCCTGGCCTCCGCTCCGGCGCGGCGGCACCACCAGGCGGCGGGCCAGCGCACCGGCCGCCTCGTTGCCGTGGTCGGTGCGCACGATGTGCAGGCACAGGTCGATCCCGGCGGCGGTGCCCGCGGACGTCAGCACGTCGCCGTCGTCCACGAACAGCTCGCGCGGGTCCACGTGCACCGACGGATAGCGCTTGGCCAGCGTCGGCGCGTACATCCAGTGCGTGGTCGCGGGGCGGCTGTCCAGCAGGCCGGCCGCCGCCAGCACGAAGGCGCCGGTGCACAGGCCGACGATGCGGGCGCCCTCCTCGTGCGCCCGGCGCAGGGCGTCGAGCGCCTCCTCCGGCGGCGGCGAGGTGATCGACCGCCACGCCGGCACGACGACGGTGCCCGCGCGTGAGATCGCCTCCAGGCCCTGCGGCGCGGTCAGTTCGAGGCCCCCCGTGGTCCGCAGCGGGCCGTCCTCACCGGCGCACACCAGCAAGCGGTAGCGCGGCACGCCGGCGTCCTGGCGGTCGATCCCGAACACCGACAGCGGTATGGAACTCTCGAAGATGGGGCCGCCGCTGAACAGCAGCACCGCGACGATCTCCTTGCGGCGTCGCCCGGAAAGCTTCCGGGCGGCGCTTTCCGGCGCGGCGGTGGAGTCGTGGCTCATACTGCTAAGCCCCCCTCGGTGGTCGCGGCACCCTCTACCCTTCGGGTCTGTCGCTCCAACACGTTTCCCCTCGGTCCTGCACGAGTCCCCCGCCGTAGACAGTCAAGATCGAATCTACTGTGTCCCGTCGCGCCGGGATGGCCGGTTCGGCACTTGGGACATTGTCGACATGGCAACTTGGCGTGAAGCAGTCGATCACGAAGCGTTGCACTCTGGGGCGCCCCAGGGAAGTGCGCCTTGTGTCAGTGGCCAATCCCCGTAGGGTGCGCGGGGTCCCCGAGACCCTTTCCGTGCAGGTGGAACGGGGGTTTGGGGGTGGTGAGGGGGGTAGATGAGCCACCCCAGGAAGTTGGCTGAAAAGAAGCGGAACTGTGCGCGGAAACCGGTCAGTCGACCGGTGTGTTTTCCCCAGCGTGCCGTCCGCCCCCGCGCGCCCGCGCCGCGGGCCTGCGCCGGCGGCCGCCCCGCCCCGCGCGCTCCCCGCCGCACGGGTGCGCGGCGAGGCGCTCGGACCGCCGCAGCAGCAGACGGCACACGCCGGTGACGGCGGCCAGGCCCAGGGCGGTGCCTGCCGTGCCGGCGAAGGACGCGCCGTACCAGAGGAGCGCGACCGGGACCAGGAAGCAGCTGAACGCCGCCCAGCGGACGAGGTCGGTCACGCCGTCCCGGGATGGCGCGGACGTCGGCTCGGCGGGGCGGTGCGGTCCGGACACGGGTGCTCCCTGAGGCTGGCGGCATGGAGATCAACGCCCGCGCGGCGCGTCGGTCACGACCGGTCACCGACAGTTGAATCCTGTGCAAACCGCCTGTACAGGGCAGCAACCATTGCGTTGCGGGCGCCCCTCGGGCATGCTCCGGTGAACCCCGCGGCGGACCCTCCGCGGGATCTGGGCGAAGGAGGCGTGCCGCCGTACCCTTGGGGGTATGGGGTTGGGAAGACCATTCCCGGACACAGCTCACCGCCCACTGTTGGCCCCCCATAGAGGATATAAACGCCGAGACAGCCATGGCCGGTCACGAATTCTTCGAACCCGCGGACCGCAAGCGGCCCGTCGCCGAACCTACGGCGGCCGAGCCCCTGGCGGCCGAAGAGCCACGCCAGTCGTGCGACCCCGCCTTCAAGCACGGGGTCGTTGTCGGCTTCGACGGCTCCACATCCAGTGAGCGTGCCCTTGCGTACGCCATCGGCATGGCATCCCGGCTGGGCTCCGGCCTGGTCATCGTGCATGTCGCCAACCGACTGCCCACCACGGTGTGGGCCGGCTGCGAGCCTCCCGTCTTCGTGGACGTGCCGGACCACCGCACCGAGGTGCTGGGTCTGGAGCTGGCGTGCGCCGACTATCTCGCCGACGTCCCCTGGATCCTGGTCGAGCGCGGCGGCGACATCTGCCACGAACTCGAAGAGGTGGGCCGGGAGTACGAGGCGGACGCCATCGTCGTCGGCTCCAGTCACGGACTCGTGGGCCGGCTCTTCGGCTCCGTCGCCGGGCGGCTCGCCAAGCGGGCGAAGCGGCCCGTGGTGATCATTCCGTAGCGTCCCGCCGTGTGGCGCGCAGGCCCCCCGCGTGTTTGGTGGCACACGTGGGGGGCCGTTCGGTTGTGTTGCCTGTGCGGGTGCGTCGTGGCTTGTCGCGCAGTTCCCCGCGCCCCTTTGGGGCGCGTTACTCCACCGTTACCGACTTTGCCAGGTTCCTCGGCTTGTCGATGTCCCTGCCCAGGGACAGGGCCGTGTGGTAGGCGAGGAGTTGGAGGGGGATGCCCATCAGGATGGGGTCCAGCTCGTCCTCGTTCTTCGGGACGACGATGGTGTGGTCGGCCTTCTCCTGCTCCTGGTGGGCGACGGCGAGGATCTGGCCGCTGCGGGCCTTGATCTCCTCCATGGCCGCGCGGTTCTTCTCCAGCAGGTCGTCGTCCGGCACGATCGCGACCGTCGGCAGCGCGGGCTCGATCAGGGCGAGCGGGCCGTGCTTCAGCTCGGAGGCCGGGTAGGCCTCGGCGTGGATGTACGAGACCTCCTTGAGCTTCAGGGAGGCCTCACGGGCGACCGGGTAGCCGCGGACGCGGCCGATGAAGAGCATCGAGCGGGCGTCGGCGTACTGCGCGGCCAGCTTCTTGACGTCCTCCTCCTGCTCCAGCATCTCGGCGATCTGCGCGGGCAGCTTGCGCAGGCCCTCGATGATCCGCTTCCCGTCGCGGACCGAGAGGTCGCGGGTGCGGCCCAGGTGCAGGGCGAGCAGCGCGAAGGCGACGCAGGTGTTGGTGAAGCACTTGGTGGAGACGACGCAGACCTCGGGCCCGGCGTGCACGTACATGCCGCCGTCGGCCTCGCGGGCGATCGCCGAGCCGACCACGTTGACGATGCCGAGGACGCGGGCGCCCTTGCGCTTCAGCTCCTGCACGGCGGCCAGCACGTCGTACGTCTCACCGGACTGGGAGACGGCGATGTACAGGGTGTCGGGGTCGACGACCGCGTTGCGGTACCGGAACTCGGAGGCGGGCTCGGCGTCCGCGGGGATGCGGGCCAGCTCCTCGATCATCTGGGCGCCGATCTGGCCCGCGTGGTACGAGGTGCCGCAGCCGAGGATCTTCACGCGGCGCACGGCACGCGCGTCGCGGGCGTCCAGGTTGAGGCCGCCGAGGTGCACGGTGGAGAAGCGGTCGTCGATCCGGCCGCGCAGCACGCGGTCCACGGCCTCGGCCTGCTCGTGGATCTCCTTGTGCATGTAGGTGTCGTGGCCGCCCATGTCGTAGGAGGCGGCCTCCCACTCCACGGTGGTGGGCTCGGCGGTGGTGCGGGTGCCCTCGGTGGTGTACGTGCGGAAGTCGTCCGCCTTGAGGGTGGCCATCTCGCCGTCGTCGAGGGTGACTATCTGGCGGGTGTGGGCGACCAGCGCGGCGATGTCCGAGGCGACGAACATCTCCTTCTCGCCGATGCCGAGGACGACCGGCGAGCCGTTGCGGGCGACGACGATGCGCTCGGGGAAGTCGGCGTGCATCACGGCGATGCCGTAGGTGCCCTCGATGACCCGCAGGGTCTCGCGGACCTTGTCCTCGAGCTTCTCCGCCTCGGAGCGGGCGATGAGGTGGACGAGGACCTCGGTGTCGGTCTCGGAGAGGAACTCGACGCCGTCCGCCTCCAGCTTGCGGCGCAGGTCGGCGGCGTTGTCGATGATGCCGTTGTGGACGACGGCGACCTTCTGGTCGGCCGACATGTGCGGGTGGGCGTTCGCGTCGGACGGGGCGCCGTGGGTGGCCCAGCGGGTGTGGGCGATGCCGGTGGTGCCCTTGAAGCGCGCCGGGACCTTGGCCTCCAGGTCGCGGACCCGGCCCTTGGCCTTGACCATCTTCAGGCCGGCCGCCTTCGGGGACGTGACGACGATGCCCGCCGAGTCGTAGCCGCGGTACTCCAGGCGCTGGAGGCCCTCCAGGAGCAGGGGCGCGACGTCACGCTTGCCGATGTATCCGACGATTCCGCACATATATACGTAAACCTCGTGTTCCTCTTCGGCTTCTCAGCCGTAGACGATGCGGCGCAGCTGACGGAGCGACAGCTCCGCCGGTGCCACCGCCCGGTATTTCAGTTCCGACCCGATCCGTTCGAAGATCGTCGCGTTCACCAGGCCCTGGGTCTGGAGTTCGCGGTGGCGGCGACGGACGAATTCCTCGGTCGTCTCGTCGAAGTAGGCGAGCACGTCCTGGATCACGCGCAGCGCCTCGCCCCGGTTCAGGGGAGTGGACCGCGTCAGATGATCAACGAGTTCGTCGTGCACCCGGTAGATCCTGGAGTACGAGGCACGGTTATGCAAGAATCCTGCCCGATTTCGGGCAGGGGTCGGCGGGGGCCGGTCAGAATCGCTTCAGTACCGCCTGCTTGGCCAGGTTGAACTCCTCCTCCGTCAGGACCCCGGAGCGGTGCAGCTCACCCAGCTCCCGCAGCCGGCGCAGCAGCGCGTCGTGGTCGTCCTCGGCCGCGGGGGCCGGGGCGGCCGCGTCCCCCGGCGGGAGGGTCTTCTCCACGGCGGCGGGGGCGGCCGGGTGCGGGAGGCGGGCCTGCACGGCCGCGGCGACCAGGGCCATCAGGGGGTCCTTCTTGAAGCCCCACAGCTCCACCGCGTTCGGGTCGTACTTGGGCGGCACCTTGCTCGGCGCGCCCCGCACGGTGAACCGGAGGTGGCCGTTCTCCATGCCGACCTCCGGCTGCCACTCCACCGAGAGGATGTCGCCGAGGGGGAGGGTGCGCGGACCCCCGGCCGACTTGGCGTCCTCCGCCTGCCACTTCCACTCCAGGCGCACCCGCTCGCCGTCGAAGCTCGCGATGCCGTCCCCGGCCGACACCGACAGCGGGACGGCGGGGCCCGGCAGCAGGTACGCGTCCACCGGACCCGGCGGAACCTGGTCGAGGAGCAGCGCGTTGCGCACCTCGTCCACGAAGTACTCGGCCACGCCGTACCGGTCGGACTCCACGAGGAGCTGGTACGGGTCGTGCGGCTCGGTCAGCCGGCCGCCCGTCGCGTGCAGCAGCGGGTCGGCGCCGTCCCGCAGGCGCAGCCGCAGCCGGCCGGACTTGCGGCCCTGCTCGAACGATATGCCCGCCAACGCCGAGAGCGGGACGAGCAGTTCACCCAACTCCCGGCGCAGCAGGGCGACGCTCTTGTCGCGTCCAGGAGTCAGCCGCAGCGAGTCGCCGTCGAAGACCCACGTTCCGTCCTTCTGGATGATTTCCGCCATGCGCGGATTGTTTCATCGCTTCTGTGGGCGGCGATGGTGCGGGAGAGTGGTCTACACCCGTCCCCAACCCCCGTACCGCACACCCGCGAAGGGAGCGCGCACGTGAGAGCTCATCGACGGCACCACCGAACGACTCCCCGCACCAGCCGGCTGCTGGGATCGCTGCTTCTGGTGGCGACGGCCTGTGCCATCACCACCGGCGCGGCACCCGCGCACAAGACCGCCGCGACCCCCCTGGACCAGGTGATCCCGGCCCCCGCCTCGGTCGACCCGGGCGGCGCCCCGTACCGCATCAACCGCTCCACCCACATCCGCGTCGACGGTTCGCGCGAGGCCCGCCGCGTCGGCGACTACCTCGCCGGCGTGCTGCGTCCCTCCACCGGCTACCGGCTGCCCGTCACCTCCCACGGCCACGGCGGCATCCAGCTGCGCCTGGCGAAGGGCTCCTACGGCGACGAGGGCTACCGCCTCGACAGCGGCCGCTCCGGCGTCACCATCACCGCCCGCAAGCCGGCCGGCCTCTTCCACGGCGTCCAGACCCTTCGTCAGCTCCTGCCCGCCGCCGTCGAGAAGGACTCCGTGCAGCCCGGCCCCTGGCTGGTGGCCGGCGGCACCGTCGAGGACACCCCCCGCTACGGCTGGCGCGCCGCCATGCTGGACGTCTCCCGGCACTTCTTCACCGTCGACGAGGTGAAGCAGTACATCGACCGCATCGCCCTCTACAAGTACAACAAGCTCCACCTGCACCTCAGCGACGACCAGGGCTGGCGCATCGCCATCGACTCCTGGCCGCGCCTGGCCACGTACGGCGGCTCCACCGAGGTCGGCGGCGGCCCCGGCGGCTACTACACCAAGGACGACTACAAGGAGATCCTGCGCTACGCCGCCTCCCGCCACCTGGAGGTCGTCCCCGAGATCGACATGCCGGGCCACACCAACGCGGCCCTCGCCTCCTACGCCGAGCTGAACTGCGACGGCGTCGCGCCGCCGCTGTACACCGGCACCAAGGTGGGCTTCAGCTCGCTGTGCGTCGGCAAGGAGGTCACGTACGACTTCGTCGACGACGTCGTGCGCGAGCTGGCCGCGCTCACCCCGGGCCGCTACCTCCACATCGGTGGCGACGAGGCGCATTCCACGCCGCACGAGGACTTCGTGGCGTTCATGAAGCGGGTGCAGCCGATCGTCGAGAAGTACGGCAAGACGGTCGTCGGCTGGCACCAGCTGGCGAGCGCCGAACCGGTGGAGGGCGCGCTCGTCCAGTACTGGGGCCTGGACCGTACCAGCGACGCGGAGAAGGCCCAGGTCGCCGAGGCGGCGCGGAACGGGACCGGGCTGATCCTGTCCCCGGCCGACCGGACGTACCTGGACATGAAGTACACCAAGGACACCCCGCTGGGCCTGTCCTGGGCGGGCTATGTCGAGGTGCGGCGGTCCTACGACTGGGACCCGGCCGCCTATCTGCCGGGCGCCCCGGCCTCCGCGGTGCGCGGTGTCGAGGCGCCGCTGTGGACGGAGACCCTGTCCAACCCGGAGCAGCTGGAGTTCATGGCCTTCCCGAGGCTGCCGGGCGTCGCCGAGCTGGGCTGGTCCCCGGCGTCGACGCACGACTGGGACACCTACAAGGTGCGGCTGGCCGCGCAGGCGCCGCGCTGGGAGGCGATGGAGATCGACTACTACCGCTCGCCGCAGGTCCCCTGGACGTGAGCCCGGCCTGACCGGAACGCGGTGACGGGCACCCCGGAGGACCGTCTCCGGGGTGCCCGCCTGTCCATGGGCCCGGCTACCGGCCGGCGAGCGGGTTCTCCAGCCGGCCGATCAGCTGGAGCGCGCCGGACGGGTCGGCGAGGTCCACCATCTGCCGGTTGTCGCGCAGCTGGAGCCGGTTGAGGCAGGACAGCGCGAACTCGGGCGCGAACATGTCGTACCGGTCGAACTTCTCGGCCAGTTCCGGCACCGACTCCTGGTACTCGCGGGTGACCTCCGCGACCGTCCGCCAGAAGTCGTCCTCCTCCACGATGCCCTCGCCCGCGAGGTTGGCGGCGAGGAAGCGGAAGAAGCAGTCGAAGACGTCCGTGAAGATGGACAGGAGCTTCTTGTCCTCGGGCACGTCCACGGCGATCCGGGCGACCTCCGGCGGCAGTACCGCGTCCGGGTCCATCACCGCGATCTCCTCGGCGATGTCCTTGTAGATCGCGCGCCGCACCACCCCGTCCTCCAGGACCAGGATCACGTTCTCGCCGTGCGGCATGTACACCAGGTCGTAGGCGTAGAAGCTGTGCAGCAGCGGGACGTAGTAGGCGCGCAGGTAGTGCCGCAGCCACTCGGCGGGCGCGAGGCCCGACCGCTCGATCAGCGCGCCCGCGAAGGACGCGCCCTCGTGGTCGACGTGGACGAGGGAGGCCATGGTGGCGAGCGTCTCGCCGTCCTTGAGGGAGGGCACCGGGCTCTCCCGCCAGAGCGCCGCCAGCATCTTGCGGTACGGCGAGTAGCGGTCGGTGGCCTGCTCGTACTCCAGGTGCCGGTAGCCGACGGCGGCCCGCTCCCGGATGATCGACAGACCGGTCGACTTGAGCACCGGGTCGCCGTCGATGAGCTGGGCGAGCCAGTCGTTGATGGCCGGCGTGGCCTCCATGTAGGCCGCCGACAGGCCGCGCATGAAGCCCATGTTGAGGACCGACAGGGCCGTCTTCACGTAGTGCTTCCCGGGGTGAGAGGCGTTGAAGAAGGTGCGGATGGACTGCTGGGCCAGGTACTCGTCGTCGCCCTCGCCGAGGCAGACCAGGTGCCCGCGGGCGACCTCGGCGGCGAAGGTGACGGTGAGCTTGTTCCACCACTGCCAGGGGTGGACCGGGATGAACAGGTAGTCGGCCGGGTCCAGGGCCCGCTCGCGCAGGACGCCGTGGAAGCGGTCGACGGTCGCCTCGCCCAGCTCGTCGCGGACGAAGGACTCGTACTCGATGCCCACGCCCGCCGTGAACGCCGCGCGGGAGCGGTGCGCGGCCAGCCACACCAGCCGGACCGGGCTCGCGGTCTCGGGGGCGTACGAGAGGTACTCGTGGATGCCGAAGCCGAGCCGCCCGTTGTTGGCGACGAAGCACGGGTGGCCCTCGGTCATGCCGGTCTCGACGGCCTGGAAGTCGCCGCGGGCCAGCTCGGCGGAGGTGATCCTCGGCTTGGTGAGCTTGTAGCAGGTGCCGGAGAGGGTGGAGGAGATCTCCTCCAGGTAGACCGGCAGGATCTCCTCGCTCAGGCCCAGCGTCTTCCGCAGCTCGACGAAGAAGTCCAGTGCGGCGAGCGGGAGTTCGGCCCCGTCGCGGTGGCGGGTGATCGAGGCGGCGTCCACCTGCCAGTGGTCCAGGGCGCGGACGGTGGCCGTGAAGCGGTAGCGGGTCTGGCCGTCGTCGCTGAGGACGACGTACTCCTCGCCGTCCTGCTCGGGGGAGAAGAGCCGCTCGTGCGTGAACTCGGCCAGGGCCTTGCGGATCAGGAGGCGGTTGGCCTGCTCCCAGCGTTCGGGGGAGAGGTGGGCGACGGCGTCGGCGAGGCTCATGCGGACACCGCCTTCGCGAACTGGTCGCGGGTGCAGAAGCTCAGCAACGCCTTCTTCTCCGGCTTCTGGATCTCGCGCTCGGGCACGAATCCGACGGCTGCGTTCAGGGCGTGGACGGCCTTGTTGTCGACGTCCGGCTCGACGACGACGCGGGCGGTGGCCGGGTCGGCGAACAGCTCGGTCATGACGGCGGTGATGACGGCGCGGGTGAAGCCGTGCACCGGCCGGTCGGTGGGGGCGACCAGGAAGTGCATGCCGACGTCACCGGGCTCCGGCTCGTACAGGCCGGTCAGCTCGCGGTGGACGGGGTCGTACCGCTCCATCAGGAAGGCGGGGACGCCGTCGTGCAGGCCGATGTAGGCGTCCTGGTGGGGGTCGGCGGCCACCTCCATGTAGGCCCGCTCGACGTCGACCAGTTTCGCCTCCTGCATCATCCAGAACGCGGACTTGGGGTGGGTGAGCCAGCCGTGCAGCAGCCCGGCGTCCTTGAGCGGGTCGAGGGGGCGCAGGGTGAGGGCGCCGATCCTCGTGGTGGCGGATTTCGTGGGGGTGGTCATGCGCTGAACTCCTGGAACGCGATCGACTTCTCGACCGGGTAGTACTCGGTGCCGAGCAGCTCTCGGACGATGTAGCTGTTGCGGTAGGCGCCCATACCCAGGTCCGGGCTGGTGACGCTGTGCGTGTGGACACCCGCGTTCTGCAGGAACACGCCGCTGCCCGTGACGTCCACGGCGTAGTTGCGGGCCACGTCGAAGTTGCCGCGGGAGTCGTAGCGGAGCCGGTCGCGGACGGGCTTGAGGAACTCCGGCTCGGCGTACCGGTACCCGGTGGCCAGGATCAGGCCCTGGGTGTCGATCTCGAAGTCCGTGCCCTGCTCCTCCTGGCGGAAGCCCAGGGTGTACGTGCCGTCGGCGTACCGGGCGCTGGTCAGGGCCGAGTTGGTGAGCAGCCGGGTGGGGACCGGGCCGCCCAGTTTCTTCTGGTAGAGCAGGTCGAAGATGTCGTTGATCAGGTCGCCGTCGATGCCCTTGAACAGGCCCTTCTGCTCCGCCGTGAGGCGGTAGCGGGTGGGCTCCGGCAGCGCGTGGTAGTAGTCCACGTACTCCGGGGAGGTCATCTCCAGCGTGAGCTTGGTGTACTCCAGCGGGAAGAAGCGCGGGGAGCGCGTCACCCAGTTGAGCTGGTATCCGTGGACGTCGATCTCGCTGAGCAGGTCCTGGTAGATCTCGGCGGCGGACTGGCCGCTGCCGACCAGCGTGATCGACTCCTTCTTCACCAGCTCCGCCCGGTGCTGGACGTACTGGGAGTTGTGGAGGAAGTCGCCGGCCAGGCCCCGGCAGGGTTCGGGGATGTGCGGCGGGGTGCCGGTGCCGAGGACGAGGCGGCGGGCGCGGTAGGTGTCGCCGGCCGTGGTGGCGACGGCGTACAGCTCCTCGCGCTCGTCGTACGTCACCTCGGTGACCGTCGTGGAGAAGCGGACGCTGCTCAGTTTGTTCGCGGCCCAGCGGCAGTAGTCGTCGTACTCGACACGCAGCGGGTAGAAGTTCTCCCGGATGTAGAACGAGTACAGCCGGCCCTTCTCCTTCAGGTAGTTGAGGAAGGAGTACGGGGAGGTCGGGTCGGCGAGCGTGACCAGGTCCGACATGAACGGGGTCTGGAGGTGGGCGCCGTCCAGGAACATGCCGGCGTGCCACTCGAAGTCCGGCTTGGACTCCAGGAAGACGCCGTTCAGCCCGTCGATGGGCTCGGTGAGGCAGGCGAGGCCGAGGTTGAAGGGGCCGAGGCCGATCCCCACGAAGTCGTACGTGGCACTGGCTTCAGGAAGCGCGGTCAAGGGACTCTCCCAGGTACTGCTCGGCGTGGCCGGCGATCAGGTCGAGGACGGCGGCGATGTCGGCCGTGGTCGTCTCGGGGTTGAGCAGGGTGAACTTCAGGTAGTGGCGTCCGGCCACCTTGGTGCCCGCGACCACGGCGTCGCCGGAGGCGAACAGGGCCCGGCGGGCGTATAGGTTGGCGCGGTCGATCTCGGCGGGGTCGGTGACGGCCGCCGGGATGTAGCGGAAGACCAGGGTGGACAGGCTCGGCTCCACGACGACGTCGTAGCGCGGGTCGCCGGCGATCATCCGCCAGCCCTCGGCGGCCAGGTCGCACACCTCGTCGAAGAGCTGCCCGATGCCGTCGGCGCCCATCACGCGCAGCGTCATCCACAGCTTGAGCGCGTCGAAGCGGCGGGTGGTCTGGAGCGACTTGTCCACCTGGTTGGGGATACGTTCCTGCACCATGCGGCGCGGGTTGAGGTACTCCGCGTGGTAGGTGGCGTGGCGCAGGGTGGCCGCGTCCCGCACCAGCACGGCCGACGAACTCACCGGCTGGAAGAAGGACTTGTGGTAGTCGACGGTGACCGAGTCGGCCCGCTCGATGCCGGCCAGCCGGTCCCGGTACTTCAGGGAGGCGAGCAGCCCGCAGCCGTAGGCCGCGTCCACGTGCATCCACACGCCGTACTGCTCGCAGAGCGCGGCGATCTCCGGCAGCGGGTCGATGGAGCCGAAGTCGGTGGTGCCGCTCGTGGCGACGACGGCCATGGGGACGAGGCCGTCCTGCGCGCAGCGCTCCAGCTCGCGGGCGAGGGCGACGGTGTGCAGGCGCTTGTCGTGGTCGACGGGGATCGAGACGACGGCGTCGGGGCCGAGGCCGAGCAGTTTCGCCGACTTCTGCACGCTGAAGTGGCTGACCTCGGAGGCGAAGATCCGCAGTTTGGCCAGGGAGTCGGTCTTGGCCTCCTCGCGGGCCAGCAGCAGCGCCTGGAGGTTCGACTGGGTGCCGCCGGAGGTGAACACGCCGTCGGCGGCGGGGCCGAGGCCGATCCGGTCGGTGGTCCAGTCGATCAGTTTCCGCTCGATGAGGGTGCCGCCGGCCGACTGGTCCCAGGTGTCCAGGGAGGAGTTGACGGCGGACAGCACCGCCTCGCCGAGCACCGCCGGTATGACGACCGGGCAGTTGAGGTGGGCGAGGTAGCGGGGGTGGTGGAAGTAGACGGCGTCGCGGAGGTAGACGTCCTCCAGCTCGTCGAGGACCGCGGCCGTGTCGTGCAGCGGCCGGTCGAGGTCGATCTCGTCGATGCGGGGGGAGAGGGCGTCGACCGTGACACCGGTGAACGGGCGGTCGGTGGTGGCGATTCTGGCGGCCACCCGCTCGACTCCTTCGATCACGGAGCGGCGGTACTGCTCCGCGGTGGTGTCGTTGAGCAGGTGCGAGCGCATGTGGGGGTCCTCCGGTGGGGACGGTCCGAGAGGGAGAGGGAAGGGCGGGAACGGGCGGAAGGGACGGAGCCCTTGCTTCGACTTAGGTTAGCCTAACCTAAGTCGAGTGGATCAAACGCAGCCCCGTGCGTGACTGCCGTCACTTACGTGCACGGGAGTAAGGCGCCCTGGTTTCAGCCCTGTTCGCGGAGCTGTTCCTCCGTCAGCCCCTGGCGCCAGTAGCCGACGAAGGTGACGCGCCGCCGGTCGAAGCCGCGCTCGCGCACGAAGTGCCGGCGCAGCGACTTGACGCAGCCGGACTCGCCCGCGATCCAGACGTAGGGGTGCTCGGCGTCCGGCAGTCGCGCGTCCCGCAGGGTGGTCAGGGTCGCTTCGGGGCCGCCGGTGACGTCCCGGACCAGCCAGGTGATCTCGGCGTCCGCCGCCGTGTCGAGGTCCTGCACGTCCTCGGCGTGCGGCACCTCCAGCCAGACCCGGGCGCGGGTGCCGGCTGGCAGCGACTCGACGATCGCGCAGGCGGCCGGTACGGCGGTCTCGTCGCCCCAGATCACCACCAGGTCGGTGTCCTCGGGCGGCCGGAAGCGGATCGCCCGGTTGTCGGCGATCGCCGGGCCGAGCAGCAGGACGCGGTCCCCGGCGCCGGCGGCGGCGGCCCAGCGGGCGGCGGGGCCGGCCTCGAAGGCGGCGCCGGGTTCGACGCCGTGCAGCACGAAGTCGATGTCGATCTCGGCGGTGTTGCCCTCGCCGTCCCGCCTGAGCGCCCGCAGCGTGTACGAGCGCATCACCGCCCGTACGTCGTCCGGGAGTTCGCGCCACGCCTGCCACCACCCGTCGCCCCGCTCCACCGGCACCGCGGGCTCGGACTGACCCGGGTGCGGCAGGAACAGCGACAGGGACTGGTCGCGGCCGTCCGAGTGGAAGGCGCGCAGGTCGTCCCCGGCGAAGGTGACACGGGCCAGAGACGGACCGAGCCGCCTCGTCCGTACGACCTGGAGGGAGAAGCGGGGGAACGGGGCGGCTACGGCCGTCGTCATGGCGTGCTCCGGGAGACGGAGAAGGTCAGCCGACCTTCTTGGCGTTCTCGATGGCCTCGGCGAGGTTGTTCAGCAGCGGCGTGCACTTGTCGTAGGACAGGATCGGCTCGGGGGAGCGGGCGATGACCTGGCCGGCCTTGACCGCGGGGAGCTTCTTCCAGGTGCCCTCGGTGATGTCCGCGGGCTGGATGGTGGAGGCGCGGTCGTCCATGATGATGACGTCGGCCGGGTACTTGTCGACGTTCTCCCAGCTCAGGCTCTCGAACCAGCCGCCGGTCGCCTTCTTCGCCTCCTCGGAGGGCTCGACGAAGTTCACGCCGAGGGCCTTGAAGTACTCCAGGTCCACGGAGAAGTTGGTGCCGGAGACGTAGAACAGGTCGGGGCTCGCGGAGCCGGCCAGGACCCTGATCTCGGGCTTGGCCTTGGCGGCGGCGCGCAGCCGGGCGGCGGCCTTCTCGAAGGCGGCCTTGGCGTCGGTGACCTTCTTGGCCTTCATGTCGGCGCCCAGCGACTCGGCCAGCTCCCACATGCGCTGGAGCGGCTGGGTGAGCTGGCGGTCGAAGACCGAGATGGCCACGCTCGGCGCGAGCTTGGCGACCTTGTCCTTGGACTCCTCCGGGACGGACCAGAGGGTGCCCGCGGTGTCGAACGTCGTGGTGACGAGCACCTCGGGGGCGAGGGTCGCGTACTTCTCGACGTTCAGCTTGCCCCACTCGTTGCCGAGGACGGTGACCTTGTCGACGTCGAGGTCGCCGGCCTGGACGTCGGGCTTGCCGTCCTTGGTCGTGGTGGGCCCGAAGACGCCCTTGACCTGGACGCCGTAGTCCCACAGGGCGGCGGCGACACCGGTGAAGGCGACGATGCTCGTGGGCACCTCGTCCAGCTTCACGGTCGTGCCGCGGTCGTCCTTGAAGGACCAGGGGCCGGACTTGCCGGCGCCCGCGTCGTCGCCCGAGCCGCCGCTCTTCGCGTCGTCGTCCCCGCAGGCCGCGAGCGCGGCACCGAGGCCGATGGCGCCGCCGGCGGCGAGGATTCCGCGACGGGTCGGGTGGGCAGCTCTGGCGTTGCGCATGGTGTGACTGCTTTCGAACGGTGCGGAGCTCCGCGGGACAATTCGAAGGTAGGTTAGCCTAACCTCAGATCTTGTCCAGGGGTGGGGCCGGGATGAGACCCGGCCGCCCCACCCCGCGACGGCGCTCCGCTTCAGCTCACCAGCCCCAACTCCCGTGCGATCAGCATCCGCTGGACCTCGCTGGTGCCCTCGCCGATCTCCAGAATCTTCGCGTCCCGCCACATGCGGGCCACCGGGTACTCGTTCATGAACCCGTACCCGCCGTGGATCTGGGTGGCCTCCCGGGCGTTGTCCACGGCCACCGTCGACGAGTACAGCTTCGCCAGCGCCGCCTCCTTCTTGAACGGCTCGCCCGTCACCAGGCGCGAGGCCGCGTCCCGCCAGGCGAGGCGGGAGGTGTGGGCCTTCATCTCCATGTCGGCGATCTTGAACTGGATGGCCTGGTTGGCGCCGATGGGCTTGCCGAAGGCGTGACGTTCCTTCGCATACCTGACCGACTCGTCCACGCAGCCCTGCGCGAGTCCCGTACCCAGCGCGGCGATGGCGACGCGCCCCTCGTCCAGGATGCGCAGGAACTGGGCGTAGCCGCGCCCCTTCTCGCCCAGCAGGTTCGCCGCCGGGACCCGGACGTCGGAGAAGGACAGCTCACGGGTGTCCGACGCGTTCCAGCCGACCTTCGAGTACGGGGCGGCCACCGTGAAGCCCGGCGTGCCCGACGGGACGATGATCGCCGAGATCAGGGGCCGGCCGTCCGGCTTGCGGCCGGTGACCGCCGTGACCGTCACCAGGCCCGTGATGTCCGTGCCCGAGTTGGTGATGAAGCACTTGGTGCCGTTGATGACCCACTCGCCGGTCGCCTCGTCGAGCCGCGCCGTCGTCCGCGTCGCGCCCGCGTCCGAGCCGCCGTCCGGCTCGGTCAGGCCGAAGGCGCCCAGGATCTCGCCGGAGCACAGCCGGGGCAGCCACTCACGCTTCTGCTCCTCGGTGCCGAACAGGTGGACGGGCATCGCGCCCAGCGAGACCCCCGCCTCCAGTGTGATCGCCACCGACGAGTCGACCCGCGCCAGCTCCTCCAGGGCGATGCCGAGGGCCAGGTAGTCGCCGCCCATGCCGCCGTACTCCTCCGGGAACGGCAGCCCGAACAGGCCCATGCGGCCCATCTCCCGGACGATCTCGTACGGGAACTCGTGCCGCTCGTAGAAGTCGCCGATCTTGGGCGCCACGACGTCGTGGGCGAACGCCTCCACCGTGCGGCGGAGTTCTTCCAGTTCGGGGGAGAGCTTGTGGTCCATGGCTGTTCACTGCTCCTGGTGGGAGTCGGCGCCCGAGCCGGCGAGGGCTCGTACGGTGCGGGACGGGCTGGGTCGGCCCAGGTGGGCGGCCATCCAGACGCTGGTGGCGACCAGACGGCCGAGGTCGACGCCGGTGTCGATGCCGAGGCCGCGCAGCATCCACACGAGGTCTTCGGTGGCGAGGTTGCCGGTGGCGGACTTGGCGTACGGGCAGCCGCCCAGGCCGCCGGCGGAGGCGTCGACCGTCGTCACGCCGTGCCGCAGCGCGGTCAGGGTGTTGGACAGGGCCTGGCCGTAGGTGTCGTGGAAGTGGACGCCGAGCGTGTCCACGGGGACGCCCGCCCCGGTGAGCGCGGTGAGCAGGGCGTCGACATGCCCCGGGGTCGCCACCCCGATGGTGTCGCCGAGGCTCAGCTCGTCGCAGCCCATGTCCAGCAGCGCCCGGCAGACCCGCACCACCTGCGGGACGGGGACGGCGCCCTCCCACGGGTCGCCGAAGCACATCGACAGGTAGCCCCGCACGTGCACGTCCGCCGCCTTCGCCCGCGCCACCACCGGCGCGAACATGGCCAGCGCCTCGTCCAGCGTGCGGTTCAGGTTGGCCTTGGCGAAGGACTCCGTGGCACTGGCGAAGACCGCCACCCGCCGGGCGCCGAGCGCCAGCGCGCGGTCCAGGCCGCGCTCGTTCGGCACCAGGACGGGGAGGTCGACCGGCAGCTCCGCGACCGCCGGGAACAGCTCCTCCGCGTCCGCCAGCTGCGGCACCCACTTGGGGTGCACGAAGCTCGTCGCCTCGATGGTGGTCAGGCCCGTCCCGGCCAGACGGCGGACGAACTCCGCCTTGACCGCCGCCGGGACGATCGCCTTCTCGTTCTGCAGGCCGTCGCGGGCGCCCACCTCGTGGATGCGGACGCGGGCGGGCAGGCCCTCGGCCGGCACCGTCATGGGCAGGCCCAGATCGGGGGTGTTCATGCCGTCTCCTCCTCCCCGTCCGCCGGGGTGATGACCGCCAGCACCTGGTCCATGGCGACCGTGGTGCCGGGCACGACGTCCAGTTCGGCGACGGTGCCGGCGTGCGGGGCGGAGATGACGTGCTCCATCTTCATCGCCTCCACGACCAGCAGGCTCTGTCCGGCGGCCACCTCGTCGCCGACGGCGACCTTCACCACCGTCACCGTGCCCGGCATGGGCGCGGTGAGCGAGTCGGCGCCCGCGTGGGCGGAGCGGGTGAGGGACGCGGCGACCGGGTCGTGGTCGCGCACGTGCCAGGCGTCGCCGTCGCGGCCCAGCCAGTCCCCGACGCGGTGGAAGGTGTGCCGGACGCCGTCGAGGGTGACGGCCACCTGGTCGTCGGTGACGGTGTGGGTGCCGCGCGGGGAGTGCGTGACGGGGGCGAGCCCCGGCGCCCGCATCGGGAAGGCCACCGGCTTCGGCTCGCCGCCCGTGCGCCAGCCGTCCGGCACCGAGAACGGGTCCGTCCAGCCGTCCCCGCGCGGACGCAGCGCGTCCAGCCGTACGGCCGCCGCCGCCTCGTACACCTCCTCCGGTACGTCCGTGGTGACCAGGCCGTCGGCCTCGCGCTCCACCAGACCGGTGTCCAGGTCGCCCGCCACCACCGCCGGGTGCGCGAGCAGCCGCCGCAGGAACCCGGCGTTGGTCTGCACGCCCAGCGTCACCGTCCGGGCCAGGGCCGCCCGCAGCTTGCGCAGCGCCGTCTCCCGGTCGGGGCCGTACGCGATCACCTTGGACAGCATCGGGTCGTAGAGGCTGCCGACCTCGCTGCCCTCGCTGAGCCCGGAGTCGGTGCGCACCCCGTCGCCCTCGGGCTCGCGCAGCCGCAGCACCGTGCCGCCGGAGGGCAGGAAGCCGCGCGCCGGGTCCTCGGCGCAGAGCCGGGCCTCCACCGCGTGCCCGGTCAGCCGGACGTCCTCCTGCGCGAAGCCGAGCGGTTCGCCCGCCGCCACCCGCAGCTGCCACTCCACCAGGTCCAGGCCGGTGACCAGCTCGGTCACCGGGTGCTCCACCTGGAGGCGGGTGTTCATCTCCATGAAGTAGTACGACGACGGGTCGCTGCCCGGCACGATGAACTCCACCGTGCCCGCGCCCCGGTACCCGCAGGAGCGCGCCGCCTGCACGGCGGCCTCACCCATCGCGGCGCGGGTCGCCTCGTCGAGGAGCACACTGGGCGCCTCCTCGATGATCTTCTGGTGCCGGCGCTGGAGGGAGCACTCGCGCTCGCCCAGGTGCACCACGTTCCCGTGGCCGTCGGCCAGGACCTGGATCTCGATGTGCCGGGGCCGGTCGATCCACCGCTCCACGAGGAGCGTGTCGTCGCCGAAGGAGGCGCGGGCCTCGCGGCGGGCGGCGGCGATCTCGTCGTCGAGCACGGCGGCGTCCCGCACCAGCCGCATCCCCTTGCCGCCACCGCCGGCCGACGGCTTGAGCAGCACCGGGGTGCCGATCTCGCGGGCGGCGTCGGCGAGCTGGGCGTCCGTCAGCCCGCTGCCGCTGGAGCCCGGGACGACCGGGACCCCGGCCGCCTGCACCGTCTCCTTGGCCCGGATCTTGTCGCCCATCAGGGCGATCGCGTCGGCGGGCGGCCCGATGAAGACCAGCCCCGCCTCCTCGCAGGCCCGCGCGAACCCCGCGTTCTCGGCGAGGAAGCCGTACCCCGGGTGGACGGCCTGCGCGCCGGTCCGGGCGGCGGCCTCCAGCAGCCGCTCGACGGACAGATAGCTCTCCGCCGCCGGCGCCGGGCCGATCCGCACCGCCTCGTCGGCCTCGCGCACGTGCCGCGCGTCCGCGTCGGCGTCGGAGAAGACCGCCACCGAGCGCACGCCCATCACGCGCAGCGTCCGGATGACTCGCACGGCGATCTCACCGCGGTTGGCCACCAGCACCGTGTCGAACATCAAGCTCCCCATCGTGCTTCCCATCGAGTCCCCTCCTCACATCCGGAAGACGCCGAACTGGGGGTCACCCAGCGGCGCGTTGGCACAGGCGGTCAGGGCCAGACCCAGCACCCGCCGGGTGTCGGCGGGCTCGATCACCCCGTCGTCCCACAGGCGGGCGGTCGCGTAGTAGGCGTTCCCCTGGCGCTCGTACTGGGCGCGGACCGGCGCCTTGAAGGTCTCCTCCTCCTCGGCCGGCCACTCCTCGCCGCGCGCCTCCAGCTGGTCCCGCTTGACCGTGGCCAGCACGGACGCGGCCTGCTCGCCGCCCATCACGGAGATCTTCGCGTTGGGCCACATCCACAGGAAGCGCGGTGAGTAGGCCCGCCCGCACATCGAGTAGTTCCCCGCGCCGTACGACCCGCCGACGACCACCGTCAGCTTCGGCACGCGCGTGCACGCCACCGCCGTCACCATCTTGGCGCCGTGCTTGGCGATGCCGCCGGCCTCGTAGTCCCGGCCGACCATGAACCCGGAGATGTTCTGCAGGAACACCAGCGGGATGCCGCGCTGGTCGCACAGCTCGATGAAGTGGGCGCCCTTCTGGGCCGACTCGGCGAACAGGATGCCGTTGTTGGCGACGATGCCCACCGGGTGGCCGTGGATACGGGCGAAGCCCGTGACCAGGGTCTGCCCGAACTCCGACTTGAACTCGGCGAACCGGGACCCGTCCACCACCCGCGCGATGACCTCGCGGACGTCGTAGGGGGTGCGGGAGTCGACCGGCACCGCGCCGTACAGCCCCTGCGGGTCGGCCTTCGGCTCGACGGCGGGCTCCACGCCCCAGGGGAGCGCGCCGCGCCGGGGCAGCGTGGAGACGATCTGCCGCACGATCCGCAGCGCGTGCGCGTCGTCCTCGGCCAGGTGGTCGGTCACGCCGGACACGCGCGAGTGGACCTCGCCGCCGCCCAGCTCCTCCGCCGTGACCACCTCGCCGGTGGCCGCCTTCACCAGCGGCGGGCCGCCCAGGAAGATCGTGCCCTGATTGCGGACGATCACGGCCTCGTCGCTCATCGCCGGGACGTACGCGCCGCCCGCCGTGCAGGAGCCGAGGACGGCGGCGATCTGCGGGATGCCGGCGCCGGACATCCGGGCCTGGTTGTAGAAGATCCGCCCGAAGTGCTCGCGGTCGGGGAAGACCTCGTCCTGCATCGGCAGGAAGGCGCCCCCCGAGTCGACCAGGTACAGGCACGGCAGCCGGTTCTCCAGCGCCACCTCCTGTGCCCGCAGGTGCTTCTTCACGGTCATCGGGTAGTACGTGCCGCCCTTGACGGTGGCGTCGTTGGCGACGACCACGCACTCGCGGCCGCTCACCCGCCCGATCCCGGCGATCACGCCGGCCGCCGGGGCCTGTCCGTCGTAGAGCCCGTCGGCCGCGAGCGGGGCCAGCTCCAGGAACGGCGAGCCCGGGTCGAGCAGCGTGTCCACGCGGTCGCGCGGCAGCAGCTTGCCGCGCGCGGTGTGCCGGGCCCGAGCCCGCTCCCCGCCGCCGAGCCGGGCCGCGGCGAGCTTGGCGCGCAGCTCCTGAACGAGGACGCCGTGCGCCTCCTCGTTGGCCCGAAAGGCCTCGGAGGCGGGATCTGCCGCCGTCGTCAGCTCCGGTGCCTCGTGCATCCTGCGGTCCCCTCACCCAGTGATCGACCAGTTAATGAGCGTTAACGCGTTTCCCTCAGGTTAACGACCGCTAACCTCCCTGTCTAGAATTGCTCCCATGGCCACCAGAACCGACGCCCCCACCCGCCGCGAGCAGATCCTCAAGGAGGCCGCCCGGCTCTTCGCCGAGCGCGGTTTCCACGGTGTCGGCGTCGACGAGATAGGCGCCGCGGTCGGCATCAGCGGCCCCGGTCTGTACCGGCACTTCGCCGGCAAGGACGCGATGCTCGCGGAGCTGCTGGTCGGGATCAGCGGACAGCTGCTGACGGGGGCGAAGCGTCGGCTGGCGGAGGCCGAGAGGGTGGACGGCTCCGGTCTGGGTGCGGAGGCGGTCCTCGACTCGCTCATCGAGGGTCACATCGACTTCGCGCTCGACGACCGCCCGCTCATCACCCTGCACGACCGCGAGCTGGACCGCCTCCGGGACGCCGACCGCAAGATGGTGCGCCAGCTCCAGCGGCAGTACGTCGAGCTGTGGGTCGGCGTGCTCCGCGAGGTCTACCCCACGGTCACGGAACCGAGCGCCCGCTCGGCCGTCCACTCGGTCTTCGGCCTCCTGAACTCCACCCCCCACCTGGGCCGCCCCGGCGCCCTCCCCGGCCGCACGGTCACGTCGGAACTGCTGCACCGGATGGCCCGGGGGGCGTTCGCGGCGGTGGGGGAGTGACGAGGGTTACCCACGGCCCACTCTGGACGCCCCTCCCTACCCGCCGGTACGGTGAAGTCTGAGCAAGCGCTTAGATACGTACCCTGGAGGTGGCGCGGTGCGCCGTACGGTGTTCAACGAGGACCACGAGGCGTTCCGGGAGACCATCCGCGCCTTCATCGAGGCCGAGGTCGTCCCCGTCTACGACGAGTGGTTCGCCGCCGGCCAGGCGCCGCGCGACTTCTACTACAAGCTCGGCGACCTGGGCATCTTCGGCATCAACGTGCCCGAGGAGTTCGGCGGCGCCGGTATGGACAGCCACAAGTTCGAGGCCGTCCTCTACGAGGAGACCGCCCGCGCGGGCGTCCAGTTCGGCGGCTCCGGCGTGCACGTGCTGCTCGCCCTGCCCTACATCAAGATGCTGGCCACCGACGAGCAGAAGAAGCGCTTCCTGCCGAAGTTCGTCAGCGGCGAGGAGATGTGGGCCATCGCCATGACGGAGCCCGGCACCGGCTCCGACCTCGCGGGCATGAAGTCCACCGCCAAGCTCTCCGAGGACGGCACCCACTACGTCCTCAACGGCGCCAAGACCTTCATCACCGGCGGCGTGCACGCCGACAAGGTCATCGTCTGCGCCCGCACCGCCGCGCCCACCGCCGAGGACCGCCGCCACGGCATCTCGCTCTTCGCCGTGGACACCAAGTCCGAGGGCTACTCGGTCGGCCGCAAGCTGGACAAGCTCGGCCTGCGCACCTCCGACACCGCCGAGCTGGCCTTCGTCGACGTCAAGGTCCCCGTCGAGGACCTGCTCGGCGAGGAGAACAAGGGCTTCTCCTACCTCGGCCACAACCTGGCCTCCGAGCGCTGGGGCATCGCCTTCGGCGCCTACGCCCAGGCCGCCGCCGCCGTCCGGTTCGCCAAGCAGTACGTGCAGGACCGCACCGTCTTCGGCAAGCCGGTCGCCCACTTCCAGAACACCAAGTTCGAGCTGGCCGCCTGCCAGGCCGAGGTGGACGCCGCCGAGGCCGTCGCCGACCGCGCCACCGAGGCGCTGGACGCCGGTGAGCTGACCCCCGCCGAGGCCGCCAGCGCCAAGCTGTTCTGCACCGAGGTCGCCCACCGCGTCATCGACCGCTGCCTCCAGCTGCACGGCGGCTACGGCTACATGAACGAGTACCCGATCGCCCGCCTGTACGCGGACAACCGCGTCAACCGCATCTACGGCGGCACCAGCGAGGTCATGAAGATGATCATCGCGAAGAACATGGGCCTGTGACCCTCGGGGCATGAGCGAAGCACTCCAGTCCCTCCTCGACCTGCTCGACCTCGAGCGGATCGAGGAGGACATCTACCGCGGCCACTCCCGCTCCGCCGTCGTCCCCCGGGTCTTCGGCGGGCAGGTGGCCGCCCAGGCGCTGGTCGCCGCCGGACGCACGGTCCCCGAGGACCGGCACGCGCACTCCCTGCACGCGTACTTCCTGCGCCCCGGCGATCCCGGCGCCCCCATCGTCTACAACGTCGACCGGCTGCGCGACGGCCGCTCCTTCACCACCCGCCGGGTGGTCGCCGTCCAGCACGGCAAGCCGATCTTCGGCCTGTCGGCGTCCTTCCAGACGTACGAGGAGGGCCTGGACCACCAGGCCCCCATGCCGTCAGCCCCGGACCCGGCGACGCTGCCCACCGGCGAGGAGCGGCTGCGGAGCTACCCGCACCTGCCCGCCGACACCGTCGAGCGGTTCCTGGAGGCCCGCGCCGCCGTCGACCTGCGCTACGTCGACGACCCGCCGTTCGGTGACTTCGGCACCCCGCGCGACCCGCACTCCCAGGTGTGGTTCCGCACCAACGGCAAACTCGCGGACGACCCCCTCCTGCACGTCGTGCTCGCCACGTACGTCTCCGACATGACGCTCCTCGACTCGGTGCTGCTCGCGCACGGGCGCGGCGGCTGGGCCGTCGGGGACGTGGTCGGTGCCTCGCTGGACCACGCCATGTGGTTCCACCGGCCGTTCCGCGCCGACGAGTGGCTGCTGTACGACCAGCAGTCCCCGTCCGCGTCCGGCGGCCGGGGACTGGGGCAGGCCCGGATCCACACCCAGGACGGGCGGCTCGCGATCTCGGTCATCCAGGAGGGTGTGGTGCGGGTCCCCCGCGAGCGCTGAGGGCCCGCGGGGGGCTACTTCAGCCCCGCCTCCGTCAGCAGGTAGGCCGTCATCGGGTCGTAGTAGCGCGGGCTGACCACGTGGTCGTCCAGCGGCACCGCGACCTGGAGGGTGCCCTCGGACTCGGCGAGGAAGAGGGCCGGGTCGTTGCAGTCCGCGTAGCCGACGGAGTCGACGCCGTGCTGGGCGGCACAGCCGGCCCAGCCGTGGTCGGCGACGACCAGGTCGGGCAGCGGGCGGCCCGCGCGCTCCAGGCCGGCGAGGATCGCCTTCATCGGCTCGCCGGAGTGGGTGTGCCACAGCGAGGCACCGTGCTCCAGCACGGCCACGTCCGCGAACTGCTGTACGTATCCCTCCTCCGTCGTCAGCCCCTCAGGGATCACGACGATCTCGCAACCGGCGGTGCGCAGCGCGTCGGCCGTGGCGCGGTGCACGTCGAGCAGGCCGCCCGGGTGGCCGGTGGCGAACAGCACCCGCTGCTCGCCGTCGGCGGCCTTGCGCAGCCGCCCCGCCATCCGCTCCAGCGCGGCCACGGTCAGCTCGGGGTCGATGGTGTCCTGGCCGTACCGGTATTCCGGGTCGTCGTTGACGCCGACCCGCTCCGCCATCACCGCGAGCACGTCCTGCTCGTCGGTCCAGCGGTCGCCCAGCTCCAGACCGAGCCAGAAGTTGCGGTCGCCGTTCGCCAGCTTCCGGTAGTGGGAGAGGTTGTTCTCGCGGGGCGTGGCGACGTCGCCCGCGATACGGGTTCTGACGAGGTGCTCGGCGAGTTCGGCGCGGCTGGGTGTCCCGGGTATCGGCATGGCTCCCATTGTGAGGCAGCCGCCAGTCGGCGTCTCCGGCATGTCGCGCGCTGGGACGCGGGTCACCTCCGCAGCGCGAACCAGAGTTCCATCCGTACGTCCGGGTCGTCGAGGTCGGTGTCCAGCAGGGCCGCGCAGCGGGCGATGCGCTGCCGGACGGTGTTGCGGTGCACGGACAGGGCGACGGCGGTGCGGTCCCAGCTGCCGTGCAGGGAGAGCCAGGTGCGCAGCGTCTCGGTGAGCGCCGGGACGTCCGCGACCGGCGCGAGCAGCGCACGCGCGTGCGCCTCGGCCTCGCCGTCCGGCACCAGGTCGGCCAGCGCGGGCCGCGCGCCGTGCCGGACCAGCGGCACCCGCGTGGCCCGCGCCCGGGCCAGCGCCCGAGCCGCCTGCGCATCGCCGGCCGGCCACTCGGCGGGACCGACGGCAGCACTGACCCCCATCACCCACCCACCCTGCGCCACCGGCCCCACTCCGGCCCCGCTCCCGGCCCCCGGGGCGGCCCCGGCCGGGGCTCCCGGCCCTGCCCCGGCTCCGGCTACCTGGCTTGCTCCGGTACCGGCTCCCGCGCTCGATCCGGTTCCGGCCCGCGGGCCTGCCCCGCTTCCGGTCCCCGCGCTCGCCCCGGCTGGGGCTCCCGGGCCTCCTCCGGTTTCGGCTCGCGCGCTCGCTCCCGAGTGCGCCCCGGCTCCACCCCCCGGACCCGCCCCCGCCAGGCCCTCGGCCCCGCTGCGGGAAGCCACGGTCGGAGAGGTCACCGGTGTGCCGCCCGTTTCCCTGCCGTCCGGTGGGGGTGCCTGGGAGGCCGGGACGAGTACGCGTACGACGTCCTCGGTCGTGTCGACGAGGGGGGAGCCGAGGGCCGTGCCCAGGGCGGAGGCGGAGACCGGGTCGGGTGTTCCGGTGTCCGGGCGGGCGTGGACGACGTGCCAGTGGGTGACGCCCCCGCCGCCGAGGAGCGGCGCGGCCTCCTCGGGGCGGGCGCCCAGCAGCAGCCGTACGAGTGCCGAGGAGCGGGCCGCGCCCGTGCCGCTCTGGTGCTCGCCGGTGAGCAGGGAGAGCAGGACGGCGGCGACCGACGCGATGGTGTGGTCCCCGGATTCCCGGTGCGGCGCGGCGACCCCGAGGACGAAGCCCTGCCCGGTGCCGAGCGCGTACGCGGCGAGACGGGTGCCGGCCACCGTGTCCGTGGCGGTGGTGGAGGTGTGGCCGGTGACGAACCGGGACAGCTCCGCCAGCGCCCGCCGCACCTCGCCCCCGGGCTCCCGCCCCGCCGCCGCGATCTCCGTGCCCTCCGGCCCGTACAGCACCGCCCGCCCGTCGAGCCGCCCCGCCAGCCGGCGCAGGACCGACGGCACCGGATCCGGACGGGAGGCCGCCGCGGCCAGACCCTGCTGCGCCTCGGAGACCCGGCGCAGCTCGGCCAGCCGGGCCCGCGCCATCAGCTGCCACACCGCGCGGGCCACGCCCGAGAACGTCGTCCTCGGCGGCACCTCCACCAGCGGCAGCCCGTGCGCCTCGCAGGCCGCGACCAGCGCCCCGGGCACGGTGTCGTGCACGGGCGCCAGCCCGAAGCCGAGCGCCGCGCCGCCCGCCGCGACGATCCGCGACACGTAGGCGTCGAAGTAGCTCCCCGAGCCCGCCCCCTCCGGGACGTGCACCCCCGCCGTGAGCAGCAGCTCGCCGCCCAGCAGGTACGGATAGGGGTCCGACATCTCCGAGGTGTGCGCCCAGTGGACCCGCACGTCCGCCGCCGCGGGCCCGGCGATCTGGCGCAGCCCCAGGTCGTCCCGCGACAGCAGTGCCGCCAGTGACACCGGGGGAGTGGGAGGCGTGGGTGGCGCGGCCGGCTCCTGCATGATGGACGTTTCCTCCATTCGAGCGATCCCGAATAGATGAAACGTACACTTCGCAGTCGCTTTTCAGCCACCTAGTGTCAACCCGGACCGAGTGCGCGAAGGAGGGCTCCCCCCATGGCCGTCGACTACATCGTGATCGTCGTCTATCTCGCCGGCATGCTCGCCATGGGCTGGTGGGGCATGCGCCGTGCCAAGTCCAAGAGCGAGTTCCTCGTCGCCGGGCGCCGGCTCGGCCCCGCGATGTACTCCGGGACCATGGCGGCGATCGTCCTCGGCGGCGCCTCCACCATCGGCGGCGTCGGCCTCGGCTACCAGTACGGCTTCTCGGGCGCCTGGATGGTCGTCACCATCGGCCTCGGCCTGCTCGCCCTGTCCGTCTTCTTCTCCGCCCGCATCGCCCGCCTGAAGGTCTACACCGTCTCCGAGATGCTCGACCTGCGCTACGGCGGCAAGGCGGGCGTCATCTCCGGCGTCGTCATGTGGGCGTACACCCTGATGCTCGCGGTCACCTCGACCATCGCCTACGCCACGATCTTCGACGTCCTCTTCGACGTGAACCGCACCCTCGCGATCATCCTCGGCGGCTCCATCGTCGTCGCCTACTCCACCCTCGGCGGCATGTGGTCCATCACGCTCACCGACATGGTGCAGTTCGTGGTGAAGACCATCGGCGTGCTGCTCCTGCTGCTGCCCATCGCGGTGGTCAAGGCCGGCGGCTTCAGCGAGATGAAGGCCCAGCTGCCGACCGAGTACTTCGACCCGCTGGGCGTCGGCGGCGAGACCATCTTCACCTATGTCCTGATCTACACGTTCGGCATGCTCATCGGTCAGGACATCTGGCAGCGCGTCTTCACCGCCGGCAGCGACCGCACCGCGAAGTGGGGCGGCACCATCGCCGGCACCTACTGCCTCGTCTACGCCGTCGCCGGCGCCGTCATCGGCACCGCCGCCAAGGTGCTCTACCCGAACCTCGCCAGCCCCGACGACGCCTTCGCCACCATCGTCAAGGACGAACTCCCCATGGGCGTGCGCGGACTGGTGCTCGCCGCCGCCCTGGCCGCCGTGATGTCCACCTCGTCCGGCGCCCTCATCGCCTGCGCCACCGTCGCCAACAACGACATCTGGTCCCGGCTGCGCGGCGTCATGCGCAAGACGGACGGCGAACACGACGAGGTGAAGGGGAACCGCGCCTTCATCCTCGCGATGGGCGTCGCGGTCGTCGTCATCGCGATCGCCCTCAACGACGTCGTCGAGGCCCTCACGGTCGCCTACAACCTGCTCGTCGGCGGCCTCCTCGTCCCCATCCTCGGCGGCCTGCTGTGGAAGCGCGGCACGGCGCACGGCGCCCTCGCCGCCGTGGCGGTCGGCGGTGTCACCGTCGTCGGCCTGATGGCCGGCTACGGCGTCCTCGCCAACGAGCCGATCTACTACGGCCTCCTGGCCTCCCTCGCCGTCTACGTCGCCGTCTCCCTGGCCACCCGCCCCACCGACGAGGCGATCCTCGCCGCGTGGCGCGAACGCCTCGCCGGACGGTCCCCCGAATCCCCGTCCGAACCGCCGGTCCCGGCACACCAGTAGAGTCGGACGGCAGTAGTACATACGCGACGAAGCGTAAGAAGGAAGGCAGTACATGAGCAGCAACGAGACGCCCCGCGGCCCCGTCGACTCCTCCCGGATCCCGCGCTACGCCGGACCCGCGACCTTCGCCCGGCTGCCCCGCCTGGACGAGGTCTCCTCCGCCGACGTCGCCGTGGTCGGCGTGCCGTTCGACTCCGGCGTCTCGTACCGGCCCGGCGCGCGGTTCGGCGGCAACGCCATCCGCGAGGCCTCCCGCCTGCTGCGCCCGTACAACCCGGCGCAGGACGCCTCCCCCTTCGCCCTCGCCCAGGTCGCCGACGGCGGCGACATAGCGGTCAACCCCTTCAACATCAACGAGGCCGTCGAGACCGTGGAGGCCGCCGCCGACGACCTCCTCGGCACCGGCGCCCGCCTGATGACGCTGGGCGGCGACCACACCATCGCCCTGCCGCTGCTGCGCTCGGTCGCGAAGAAGCACGGCCCGGTCGCCCTGCTCCACTTCGACGCCCACCTGGACACCTGGGACACCTACTTCGGCGCCGAGTACACGCACGGCACGCCGTTCCGGCGCGCGGTGGAGGAGGGCGTCCTCGACACGTCCGCGCTCTCCCACGTGGGCACCCGCGGCCCGCTGTACGGCAAGCAGGACCTCACCGACGACGAGAAGATGGGCTTCGGCATCGTCACCTCCGCCGACGTCTACCGGCGCGGCGCCGACGAGGTCGCCGACCAGCTCCGCCAGCGCATCGGCGACCGCCCCCTCTACATCTCCATCGACATCGACTGCCTCGACCCCGCCCACGCGCCCGGCACCGGCACCCCCGAGGCCGGCGGCATGACCTCCCGCGAACTGCTGGAGATCCTGCGCGGGCTGGCATCCTGCAACCTGGTCTCCGCCGACGTCGTCGAGGTGGCCCCCGCCTACGACCACGCCGAGATCACCTCCGTCGCGGCCTCCCACACCGCGTACGAACTCACCACGATCATGTCCCGCCAGATCGCGCAGGCCCGCGCGACGGACCAGGAGACCGAGAGCAAGTGACCCACGACCACGACCTGGTACTCCGTCCGACCGCCGCCCAGACGGAGGCAGCGCTGAACCCTCCCCCCGGCCGCAACGGCGGAGACCTGGTCGTGGAGACCCTGGCCGGGCTCGGCGCGACCACCGTCTTCGGCCTGCCCGGCCAGCACGCCCTCGGCATGTTCGACGCGCTGCGCCGCTCCGACCTGCGCTACATCGGCCTGCGGGTGGAGAACAACGCCGGTTTCGCGGCCGACGCGTACGGCCGGATCACCGGTGAGGCGGCCCCGCTGCTCCTGTCGACCGGCCCGGGAGCCCTCACCTCCCTCGCCGCGCTCCAGGAGGCGCGGGCGGCCTCCGCCCCCGTCCTCGCGATCAGCAGCCAGATCCCCACGGCCGGCCTGGGCGGCGGCCGCCACGGCTACCTCCACGAACTCCCGGACCAGGCGGCCTCGTTCCGCGGTGTGGTGAAGTCCGTCCACACGGTCCGCACCCAGTCCCAGATCCCGTCCGCGATCGCGGAGGCGTGGACGTCCGCGCTGACCGTCCCGCACGGACCGGTGTGGGTGGAGATCCCGCAGGACGTCCTCCTGTCCGAGACCCCGGTCCCGGTGGTGACCGGCGGCGACACCTTCCCCGAGGAACTGCCCCCGCGCCCCGAACTGACGGCGGTGGCGGCCGACCTGCTGTCCCGCGCGGAACGCCCCGTGATCATCGCGGGCGGCGGCGTCGTACGCGCGGACGCCTCGGGCAAGCTGAGGCAGCTCGCGGAGCGGCTCGCGGCCCCCGTCGTCACGACCTTCGGCGGCAAGGGCGCGTTCCCGTGGACGCACCCCCTGTCCCTCCAGTCCTGGCTGGAGGACCGCCACACGACGGACTTCCTGGAGGACGCCGACGTCCTCCTGGTGGTCGGCTCGGGCCTCGGCGAACTCTCCTCGAACTACCACACGTTCAAGCCGCGCGGCCGGGTCGTCCAGATCGAGGCCGACCTCGGCAAGCTGGAGTCCAACCACCCGGCCCTCGGCATCCACGCCGACGCCCGCCTCGCCCTCCAGGCCCTGCTGGAGACGGTGGACGAGCGCACCGACCCCACCGCCCCCGAGCGGGTACGCGCGGTCCTCGACCGGGTCCGCGAGCGCATCGCCGCCCAGGAACTCACCCTGGAACAGGACGTACTGGCCTCCGTTCGCAAGGCCCTCCCGCCCGGCGCCCCGTCCTTCTGGGACATGACGATCCTGGCCTACTGGGCGTGGTCGGCCTTCGACGCCAAGGCGCCCAACACCATGCACTCCGCCCAGGGCGCGGGCGGCCTCGGCTACGGCTTCCCGGCGGCACTGGGAGCCGCGGCCGCCGACCCCACCCACCCGGTGCTGGCGGTCTCCGGCGACGGCGGCGCCCTGTACTCCATCGCCGAACTGGCCACCGCCCGCCAGTACGACCTGAACGTCACCTGGCTGATCGTCGACGACGGCGGCTACGGCATCCTGCGCGAGTACATGACCGACGCCTTCGGCCGGCCGACCGCCACGGAACTGACCCGCCCGGACTACGTGGCCCTCGCGGAGTCGTTCGGCGTACCGGGCACGCGCACGTCGCCGGAGACACTGCAGGCCGACCTCGCGAAGGCCCTGGCCGCACCGGGACCGTCCGTGGTCGTCCTCCCGGCCGTCCTGCGGATGTTCGCACCGACGCACCTCGACTGAGGCGGCGGAACGCCTACCAGATCGCCTCGACCCACTCCGGGTGGTCGACGAACGGGTTGCGGTTGTGCTGGTAGGTGTCGTAGATGACCTGGTTGCGGCGCTCCTCGAAGGCGTCCGGCGGGTCCTCGTCGTTCCACGTCTTCAGCACGGACAGCTTGCCGATGTAAGGGTTGCTGCCGTTGTCGACGCTGCCGTTGACCTCCAGGTCGGCGAAGCCCTCGCCGCCCTCGTAACGGACCGCCATGTAGAAGATCATGCGGGCCACGTCGCCCTTGACCGCGTCGCGGGGCTCGAAGGAGTCGGCGTCGGTGAGGCTGCCGCCGCTGTCGGTGAAGCCGCTGCCGCCGTCGTCGAAGTCCTTGTTGCCCCGCACGCTGTTGACCCCGACGTCCTCGGGGCGCAGGTGGTGGATGTCCGTGCCCGGCCCGGTCGCGGTGCCGAAGTCGCCGTGGGACTTGGCCCACACGTGCTCGCGGTTCCAGTCGCCGGAGTCGCCACCGTTCGACGACTTGCTGCGGGAGAGGCCCGAGTAGAGCAGGATCACGCTGCCGCTGTCGGCCGGATCCTGGTCGGTCGTCTTCAACGCGTCCCAGACCGCCGAGTACGAGAGCTTGGTCTGGTCGCTGATGATCGTGTGGAGCGAGGACTTGAGGCTGTCGCCCGTCTTGCCGATCGCGTCCTTGTAGTACGTGTCGTCGTAGTCCGCCGTGGCCGCCGGGGCGGTCGCCCCGGCCGGGGTCGCGGTCAGGGAGGAGGCGGCGAGCCCGGTGAGGGCGGCGGCGGCCGCGAGGGCGGCCGCCTTCCGGCGCCCGGTGCGTATCGCGAGCATGTGGGGTGTCCGATCTACGCGTGTTGAGGAGAACGGTAGACCGAGCGTGACATGGACATGTTGGAGGTCGGGTGTACGCGACGTGGCGATTGCGTGCCGGGTACGGCTCAGGCGGCCTCGTCCAGGGCCCTGTCGAGGCGGTTCAGGACGCGGGGCCAGCCGTGGCCCATGCCCTCGTAGGCCTGTCGGCCCATCGGGGAGTCGAGGTCGAAGCCCGCGTGGGTGAGGACGAGGCGGGTGCCTTCGCCCTCCGGGCGGAGCGTCCAGGTGATGGTGGTGTCGAGGGTGCTCTCGGCGAATCGGTAGGCCAGCAGGCGCTGGTCGTCCACCTCGGTCACCTCGCAGGGCTGGCTGCCGAAGTTGCCCATGTCCAGGGTGAAGCGGTGTCCGACGACGGGCTTGACGTCACCGGCGGCCCACCAGCGGGCGTGCAGGTCCGGGTCGGTGAGGGCCTTCCACACCGCCGCCGGGGGGTGCGGCAGGAACTTCTCGCAGGTGATCGTGTTGTTGTTCTCGGTCATTTCTCTTCTTCTTCTCTTCTCGCTTCTTCCTCGTCCAGGAGGGCCGCCAGCGCGTCCAGGCGCTGCGTCCAGTAGTGCTCGAACGGGTGCAGCCACTCGCTCACCTCGGCCAGCCGGGCCGGCTCGAGGTGGTAGATGCGGTGCCGGCCGCGCGGCTCCTCGCGCACCAGTCCGGCGGTGCGCAGCACCGCCAGGTGCTCGGACACCGCGGGCCTTCCCAGCTCGAACATCCCGGCCAGCTCACCCGTCGAACGCGGTCCTTCACGCAGGTGCTCGAGCAGTCTGCGGCGCACCGGGTTGGCCAGCACTCCGAACACGTCCGTAGGCATGACCGCACGATACGTCGGAGAATTCCGACGCGTCAAGAATCTCCGACGCGTCGGTCCGGGCCGGCCCGAAGTGTTGCGACGGGATGAAATCCCCGCTCGCGGGCGTTGGTGCCTTCCGGTAGATCAGGTGCAGCAGGACGACCGACCGGAGGGCACGGCGTGGACGCGCAACGGGGATGGACACGACGACTGGCGGGATACGCCTGGCGCTACCCCAAGGACGTCGTCCTCGCCCTCGGTGCCTCACTGGGCGGCATGGCCGTCATGGCCCTCGTCCCCCTGATCACCAAGGTGATCATCGACGACGTGATCGGCGACAAGACCAGGGACATGGCCGTCTGGGCCGGTCTCCTCGTCGGCGCCGCGGCCGTCGTCTACGTCCTGACCTACATCCGGCGCTACTACGGCGGCCGGCTCGCCCTCGACGTCCAGCACGACCTGCGCACCGACATGTACGGGACGATCACCCGGCTCGACGGGCGGCGGCAGGACGAGCTGTCCACGGGCCAGGTGGTGGGGCGGGCGACCAGCGACCTCCAGCTGATCCAGGGCCTGCTCTTCATGCTCCCGATGACCATCGGGAACATCCTGCTCTTCCTGATCTCCCTGGTCATCATGGCGTGGCTGTCGCCCCCGCTGACGCTGGTGGCCGTCGCCGTCGCCCCCGCGCTGTGGTTCATCGCCCGCCGCAGCCGCAGCCGCCTGCACCCCGCCACCTGGTACGCGCAGGCCCAGGCCGCCGCCGTCGCGGGCGTGGTCGACGGCTCGGTGAGCGGCGTCCGCGTGGTGAAGGGCTTCGGGCAGGAGGACCAGGAGACCGGGAAGCTCCGGGCGGTCGGGCGCAAGCTCTTCGCCGGGCGGCTGCGGACGATCAGGCTGAACGCCGCGTACACCCCGGCCCTCCAGGCGGTCCCCGCGCTCGGCCAGGTGGCCATGCTGGCCCTCGGCGGCTGGCTCGCGGTGGGCGGGCACATCACGCTCGGCACCTTCGTGGCCTTCTCCACCTACCTCGCCCAGCTCGTCGGCCCGGTCCGGATGCTCGCCGTGGTCCTCACTGTCGGCCAGCAGGCCCGCGCCGGCACCGAACGCGTCCTGGAGCTGATCGACACCGAGCCGTCGATCGAGGACGGCACCAAGACGCTGCCGGCCGACGCGCCCGCGACCGTCGAGTTCGACGACGTGTCCTTCGGCTACGACGCCGAACGGCCCGTCCTCGACGGCCTCTCCTTCGAGATCCGCGCCGGTGAGACCCTCGCCGTCGTCGGCTCCTCCGGTTCCGGCAAGTCCACGGTGTCGCTGCTCCTGCCGCGCTTCTACGACGTCACGCGCGGCGCCGTCCTCGTCGGCGGCCACGACGTGCGCGAGCTGACCACCGACTCGCTGCGGGCCGCCGTCGGACTGGTGCCCGAGGACTCGTTCCTCTTCTCGGACACCGTCCGCGCCAACATCGCGTACGGCCGTCCG
This sequence comes from Streptomyces sp. NPDC056128, assembly GCF_042263835.1. Lineage (NCBI taxonomy): Bacteria > Bacillati > Actinomycetota > Actinomycetes > Kitasatosporales > Streptomycetaceae > Streptomyces > Streptomyces sp. NPDC056128. The sequence continues at coordinate 78,260 of NZ_JBHJVQ010000002.1, forward strand.
GACGCCACCGACGAGGAGATCGAGGCCGCCGCGCGGGCCGCGCAGGCGCACGGGTTCGTCAGCGAGCTGCCCGACGGCTACGACACGACCGTCGGCGAGCACGGCCTGACCCTCTCCGGCGGCCAGCGCCAGCGCGTCGCCCTCGCCCGCGCCATCCTCACCGACCCCCGGCTGCTCGTCCTCGACGACGCCACCTCCGCCGTCGACGCCCGCGTGGAGCACGAGATCCACGAGGCGCTGAAGCAGGTCATGCGGGGCCGCACCACGCTCCTCATCGCGCACCGCCGCTCCACCCTGGGCCTCGCCGACCGCATCGCCGTCCTCGACCGCGGCCGCCTCGCCGACCTCGGCACCCACGAGGAACTCCAGCGGCGCTCCGCCCTCTACCGCCGCCTGCTCACCGACCCCGACGAGCTGGGCGGCGTCTCCCCGGGGCACACCCCCGCCGCCGGACCGCGGGAGGACACCTCCGTCCGCGAGGAACTGGACGCCGAGTTCGACGCCGAGCGCGGCGTCACCCCACGGCTGTGGACCGGCGACCGCACCCCGAAGGACACCGCCCTCGCCGGCACCCCGGCCACCCCCGAACTGCTCGCCCAGGTCGACGCGCTGCCCCCGGCGGACGGCACCCCGGACATCGACGAGACGCGGGCCGTCCAGCCGGAGGAGTCGTACGGTCTGCGCCGCCTGCTGCGCGGCTTCCGCACCCCCCTGCTGATCAGCCTCGCCCTCGTGGCCGTGGACGCCGGTATGGGCCTGCTGCTGCCGGTGCTGATCCGGCACGGCATCGACGAGGGCGTCACCCAGCTCGCCCTCGGCGCGGTCTGGGCGGTCTCCCTGCTCGGCTTGGTCGCGGTGCTCGCCCAGTGGACGGCGCAGACCGGCGAGATCCGCATGACCGGCCGGACGGGCGAGCGGATCCTGTACTCGCTCCGCCTGAAGATCTTCGCCCAGCTCCAGCGGCTCGGCCTCGACTACTACGAGCGCGAGCTGACCGGCCGGATCATGACCCGGATGACCACCGACGTGGACGCGCTGTCGACGTTCCTGCAGACGGGACTCGTCACCGCCTTCGTCTCGATCGTCACCTTCTTCGGCATCCTGGTCGCCCTGCTGGTCATCGACGTACAGCTCGCCTTCGTCGTCTTCGCGACGCTGCCGCCGCTGATCATCGCCACGTACTTCTTCCGCAAGGCCAGCGTGAAGGCCTACGAACTGGCCCGGGAGCGGGTCTCCACGGTCAACGCCGACCTCCAGGAGTCGGTGGCGGGGCTGCGGATCGTGCAGGCGTTCCGGCGCGAGCGCGACGGCGGGCGGCGGTTCGCCGAGCGCAGCGACGGCTACCGGCAGGCCCGCATCCGGGGACAGTGGCTGATCTCGATCTACTTCCCGTTCGTGCAGCTGCTCTCCTCGGGCGCCGCCGCGGCCGTACTGATCGTGGGCGGCGGCCGGATCGACGACGCGACGCTGACCACCGGCGCGCTGGTGGCGTACCTGCTCTACATCGACCTGTTCTTCGCGCCCGTCCAGCAGCTCTCCCAGGTCTTCGACGGCTACCAGCAGGCGTCCGTCTCGCTGGGCCGCATCCAGGAGCTGCTGCGCGAGCCGACCTCCACCCGGGCCGCGGAGAAGCCGGCCGAGGTCACGTCCCTGCGCGGCGAGCTGGCCTTCGAGGACGTGCACTTCCGCTACGGCGCCGAGGAGGAGGCCCTCACCGGCATCGACCTGCGCATCCCCGCCGGACAGACCGTCGCCTTCGTCGGCGAGACCGGCGCGGGCAAGTCGACCCTGGTGAAGCTGGTGGCCCGGTTCTACGACCCGACCGGCGGCCGGGTCACGGTCGACGGGCAGGACCTGCGCGCCCTCGACCTCACCTCCTACCGGCACCGGCTGGGCGTCGTCCCGCAGGAGGCGTACCTCTTCCCGGGCACCGTGCGGGACGCCATCGCCTACGGCCGCCCGGACGCCACCGACGCCGACGTGGAGGCGGCGGCGCGCGCGGTCGGCGCGCACGAGATGATCGCCACGCTCACCGGCGGCTACCTCCACGAGGTCGCCGAGCGGGGCCGCAACCTCTCCGCCGGGCAGCGGCAGTTGATCGCGCTGGCCCGCGCCGAGCTGGTCGACCCGGACGTGCTGCTCCTCGACGAGGCGACGGCCGCGCTGGACCTGGCCACGGAGGCGCAGGTCAACCAGGCCACCGACCGGATAGCGGGCCGGCGGACGACGCTGGTCGTCGCCCACCGGCTGACCACGGCCGCCCGCGCGGACCGCGTCGTCGTCATGGACGGCGGGCGGGTCGCCGAGGACGGCACGCACGACGAGCTGCTGGCGCTCGACGGACGGTACGCGCGGCTGTGGCGGACCTTCGTCGGCGCGGCGGAGCCCGAGGAGCCGGTCGGCGCGGCACACTGACGCTCGCGCAACCATTCGACACCCGGCACGCGTCCGTACATCCGTACGTCAGTGACCGCCGTACGGAGGGGACCACAGTGGGCCGAGCCGGTGCTGGGACACGACGCGGGCCGGCGCTCGTCACGGCCTTGCTCGTGGCGGCCGGGCTGCTCGCCGTGGCGACGCCGCAGGACGCCCATGCCGCCACGGCGTGCTCGGGCCGCAAGGTACGCACACTCCCGTTCGCGACGGGGTCGGTCCTCGTCCACAAGCGCGGCGGCTACGTCTGCGCCGTCACCGTCCCCAAGAAGCCCGGCACCAAGCGGCAGATGTCCGTCAGTGTGCGGGCGCGCGGGGGCCGTGCGGTGGTGGACTCGGGGCGGTACGCCTACCGGGCGGGGCCCGTGACGGTGCACGCCGGGAAGCGCTGCGTATGGGTGACCGGCAAGGTCTCCGGCCGCTCGGTCAGCTCCGGCTGGATCCTCTGCTGAGGCGGCCACCGCCCGCCATTTCCTCATCTCCCCTGGTGCGCGCGCGACTTGCTCCGATAGCTTCCGGCGGACATCCGTTTCACAGGGAGGGTGCATGCGCAAGGCGCTCAGATGGCTGCTGGCGCTCGTGGTGCTCATAGGCACCGTCAGCACGGCGGGGGCGGCCACCGCCGCCGAGCCGAAGGCCGTCGACATCAAGGACCGGCTGCTGTCCATACCGGGCATGAGCCTGATCGAGGAGAAGCCGTACACCGGCTACCGCTTCTTCGTCCTCAACTACACGCAGCCGGTCGACCACCGGCGTCCGTCCAAGGGCACGTTCCAGCAGCGGATCACCGTCCTGCACAAGGACGTGAACCGCCCGACGGTCTTCTACACCGGCGGCTACAACGTCTCCACGAACCCCAGCCGGCGCGAGCCGACCCAGATCGTGGACGGCAACCAGGTCTCCATGGAGTACCGCTACTTCACCCCGTCCCGGCCGGCGCCGGCCGACTGGTCCAAGCTGGACATCTGGCAGGCGGCCAGCGACCAGCACCGCATCTTCAAGGCTCTCGAGCCGCTCTACAAGAAGAACTGGATCTCCACCGGCGGCTCCAAGGGCGGCATGACCGCCACCTACTACGAGCGCTTCTACCCGCGCGACATGGACGGCGTCGTCGCCTACGTTGCCCCCAACGACGTGGTCAATCGCGAGGACTCGGCGTACGACCGCTTCTTCGCCCGCGTCGGCACCGAGGAGTGCCGCGACAAGCTGAACGGCGTGCAGCGCGAGGCGCTGGTGCGCCGTGCGCCGCTCAAGAAGAAGTACGAGGCGTACGCGGCCGAGAACGGCTACACCTTCGACACCATCGGCAGCCTGGACCGCGCCTACGAGGCCGTCGTCCTCGACTACGTCTGGGGCTTCTGGCAGTACAGCACCGTCGACGACTGCGCCGACATCCCGGCCGACGCCAAGAACGCCACCGACGAGGCGATCTGGGGCTCCGTCGACTCGATCTCCGGCTTCTCCGCCTACACGGACCAGGGCCTGGAGACCTACACGCCGTACTACTACCAGGCGGGCACCCAGCTGGGCGCGCCGACGATCCACTTCCCGCACATCGAGAAGAAGTACATCCGCTACGGCTACCAGCCGCCGCGCAACTTCGTGCCCCGGTCGATCCCGATGCGGTTCGAGCCGTGGGCCATGTGGGACGTCGACCGCTGGGTGAGGCACAACGCCCGGCAGATGCTGTTCGTGTACGGCGAGAACGACCCGTGGGGCGCCGAGCCCTTCCGCCTCGGCCACGGCGCGCGCGACTCCTACGTGGTCACCGCGCCCGGCATGAACCACGGGGCCAACGTCGCCGGTCTGGTCCCCGACCAGAAGGCGAAGGCCACGGCCCGCATCCTCGACTGGGCGGGCGTCGCCTCCGACAAGGTCCAGGAGAACCCGTCGGCGGCCAAGCCGCTGGCCACGTTCGACGCCAAGCTGGACAAGCGGGACGTCGAGCGCGAGCCGGCGCTGCGCCCGTAGCACGGTGACTGTGCCCGGCCGCTCACAAGGGCCGGGCACAGCCCACCGGCCGGGCACCGCCGAGGCGGACGTACAGGCCGGTCGAGGCGGGGCAGTCGGCCCGGTGGACGACCGCCTCGACCACCTTGAACTGGGGCTCGCGTGCACCCGTTCCGTCGCACGCGGTCTCGCGGACCTTGCCGTCGCCGGTGTCGTGGACGCAGTCGCCGACGATGGTGCGCGGTCCGCCACCGCCGCCCGGGTCGCCGGGGTGCGGTGGCTGGAGATTGCGCATGCAGGCGTAGCCCTGGGGCACGACGCCGTCGCCGTCCTCGTCGGCGGAGGGACGCTGCTCGCTGATGTGCAGGACGAAGTCGGTGGTGGCGGGGCACGGCGGCCCGTCGCTCGCGCGGCCGTCCTCCCGGGCCACGACCCGCGCCGCCGCCCGCTCGCTGTCGCACGGCACCTCGGTGGAACTGACCGTGCCGAACGAGCCGCACTCGTCGACCGCCAGGAACACCGCCCCGTACCCGGAGGTCGGCACCGCGGCCGGCGCCGACCGCGACGCCGTGGCCCCGCCGGACCGCCCGTCCCCGGAGGCCGTGCCGCCGGTGTCCCCACCGGCCGGGCCCGCCGGGCTCTGGCAGCCCGTCAGCAGCAGGGCGCACAGCACCGGCAGCGCCCACCGCACTCCCGCGGCCCGTCTCTCACGCATCGCCGTCCCCCTGGATCCCCGGTCCAGCGTGACCCGCCGCAGCGGGCGCACGCCAGACGCGCGGGGTGCTTCGGGCACGGTCGCCGGGAGCGCCCCCGGCGCGTGACGTAGGCCGCGCTACGCCCTACGACCGGTAGGACAGCCCGTGCCCGAGGGGGTACAGCACCGTGTCCGGATCGTCCGCCCGGACCACCGGCACCGGCAGCTTCCCGCGCGGCCGGACCCGCCCGGCGATCACCCGGGCCGCCGCCCGCACCTCGACGTCGGTCCAGGAGTAGGCGGCCAGGTGGGCACGGACGCCGGGGAGGTGGGCCACGTCGTACGGGTTGCGGATCGCGACCGCGACGACCGGTTTCCCGGTCTCCAGCAGCCGTGTGACCAGGGTGCGCTGGCTGCTGGCCGCCGTGACGTTGTACGTCGCGACCACCACCGCGTCCGCGTCCCCGGCGGCCGCGACCGCGCCGTCGATCACGGCGGCGGAGGGGGCGGTGCCGGTGGACAGGGCGGTGGCCGTGAAGCCCAGCTCCGTCAGCGCGCCCGCGAGCACCCCCGTGGGCGGCCCGGTCGTGCCCGACGGCGAGGCGGGGTCGGCGCCCACGACGAGCACGCTGCGATGCTCGCGCCGCGACAGCGGCAGCAGCCGGTCCTCGTTGACCAGCAGGGTGGTGGTCCGCTCGGCGATCCGGTCGGCGGCGGCCAGGTGCCCCCGGGTGCCGACGGTCCGGTCGACGTCCCGGCGGCTGGTGTAGGCGTCCCGGAACAGCCCCAGCTTCGCCTTCAGCCGCAGCACCCGCAGGATCGATTCGTCGAGCCGTGCCTCGGTGAGTTCGCCGTCCCGTACGGCCGTCAGGACCGCGTTCCAGGCGAGGTCCAGGTGCGGCGGGTTGAGCAACTGGTCGACGCCCGCCTTCAGCGCCAGCACCGGCACCCGTTCGTCGCCGTACTTGGTCCGCACGCCCTCCATGCCGAGCGAGTCGGTGACCACGACCCCGTCGTAGCCCAGTTCCTCGCGCAGGATGCCGGTGAGGATGGGGCGCGAGAGGGTGGCCGGGTCGCCGGAGTCGTCGAGCGCCGGGACCACCAGGTGCGCGGTCATGATCGCGTCGATGCCGGCGTCGATCGCCGCGCGGAAGGGCGGCGCGTCCAGCGTCTCCCACTCCTCGCGGGTGTGCGTGATCTCCGGCAGGCCGGTGTGGCTGTCGGTGGCGGTGTCGCCGTGCCCGGGGAAGTGCTTGGCGCACGCGGCGACCCCGGACCGCTGGTACCCCGTCACCTCGGCGGCCACCATCTCCGCCACCGCCTCCGGATCGGCGCCGAAGGACCGTACGCCGATCACGGGGTTGGCCGGGTTGACGTTCACGTCGGCGACGGGGGAGTAGTCCTGGCGGACGCCCATCGCGTGCAGTTCGGCGCCCGCGATCCGGCCGAGGGTGCGGGCGTCGGACCGCGATCCGCCGGCGCCGACGGCCATCGCGCCCGGGAAGAGGGTCGCCGGTTCGCCCACGCGGGCCACTATGCCGTGTTCCTGGTCCGTGGAGATCAGCACCGGGAGGCCGCGCGGCATCTCCAGGGACGCCTTCTGGATGCCGTTGGAGAGGTCGGCGATCTGGTGCGGGTCGCGGGTGTTGTGCGCCCAGGCGAAGTAGATGACGCCGCCGACCCGGTACTTGGCGACCAGCTCGGCCGCGGTGCGGACGCCGATCTCCTTGAGGTTGGCGTCGATGTCGGCCTGGTCGGGGGCGGTCGCGGAGTGGCCGTAGACCCGCATGACGAAGAGCTGGCCGACCTTCTCCTCCAGCGTCATGCGGGAGATCAGGGCGCGGAGCTTGGCGTCGTCGGGCCGGTGCGGGTGGGCGTACGCCGTGCCGCCGCCGGCCGCCAGGGCCGCGGTGACGACCGCGGTGGCGGTGAGGACGGTACGTCTGGAGGGGTGTGCGGTGCTTCCCGTGCCGGCCGTGCTGCTGTGGTGCACGTGCGCTCCTTCCGGAGTGATCCGCTGGGGATCGCTGGAGAGCTGCTGAAGGAAACTGCCAAGGAGCCACCAATATCCAGGAAGTTTCTGCCAGTCAAGGGACCGCACAGGAGTAGCCCGAAGCCGCGCGGGGGCCGGGGGAGTCAGGGGCAAGGGGCCGCCGTCGGCGCTAGGGAGGGGGCACGCCGACGGCGACGGCTGCCGGCCGCGGCTCGGCGGAAGGGTGGCCGACGCCGCGCCGCGGAGACTCGTCCGGCAGCGTGCGGGTTGGACGGGGGAGGCGGGGGCCGGGTTCCCGGTTCCGGTGGGTGTCCCGGTGGCGGCGCGCTGCCGAGCTTGGCGCCGAGTGGTGCCACATGGCGCCATGTGGCGCCGGATGATGCCATTCCGGGTTTCTGTGGGCGCTCGTCGAGGTGTGGCGCCTAGGCCGGCCGGGTTGATGTCGTCGCATCCTTGCAGGTCAGAGTTCGATGTGCCGCCCAGGCGGGTGCGATGGCGCCGTGCGGCTTGCGCATGGGGCCATCATGGTGCCATGATGATGTCATGGACCTCACGCCGTATGTCGACACCCTCCGCCGCGAACTCGCGGTGGCCGCCGAAGCCGGCGGTGAAGAAGCCCGCGAACTGGCCGAACGGCTCACCGCCCCACTGGAGTCGGCGACCAGGCTGACCATGCTCAACGTGCTCTCCGCGGCGATGGACGAGATCACCCGCGAACTCGCCCCGGGCTCGGTCGACCTGCGGCTGCGGGGGCTGGACCCCGACTTCGTCGTGACCGTGCCGCCCACCGACGGCGGCGGCCTCGGCGAGCCGACCGCACCCGTCGAACCGCTCAGGCCGCAGGCACCCGCCGAAGGCGACGAGGGCGGCACCGCCCGCGTCAACCTGCGCCTGCCCGCCCACCTCAAGTCGCGCGCCGAGGAGGCCGCGAGCCGCGAGGGCCTGTCGGTCAACGCCTGGCTGGTGCGGGCCGTGTCGGCCGCCGTCGAGGGCGGCAACCGCCCGCGCACGACGGAACGCACCCAGAACGTCGGACAGAGCTTCACGGGCTGGGTGCGCTAAGGAAGTCGCACGCCGCACGCCCGCTCCACCTCACCCACACCACGTCCCACCAGCGGGGACGGCCCAACGACTCATGAGGACGGGACAGCCATGCCTTCTTTCGACACTCCCGAACCGATCTCGGTCACCGCGCATGTGGAGGCCGGTTCCATCCAGTTCACGGCGGGCGACCGCACCGACACCGTCGTCGAGGTCCGGCCCCGCAACGCGAAGAAGGACATCGACGGCCGCACCGCGGAACAGACCGAGGTCACCTGCGCGGGCGGCGCACTGACCGTCAGGACCCCCAAGGCAGGCCTGTTCGGCCGCTCCGGCACCGTCGACGTGACCGTCGAACTGCCCGCGGGCTCGCGCATCGACCTGACCGGCGCCTGGACCCAGGTGCTCGGCGAGGGCCGGCTCGGCGAGGTCCGCGTGAAGGTCTCGTCCGGCGACGTCCGCTTCGACGCCACCGGCCCGCTCAACCTGACGGCGTCCCACGGCTCGATCACCGTGGACCGCGTCGAGGGCGGCGCGGAGATCGCCACCAGCTCCGGCAGCCTGCGCGTCGGCCTGCTCGACGGCTCCGCCGTCCTGAAGAACTCGCACGGCACCACGACCGTCGGCACCGCCGTCGGGGAGCTGCGGGTCAACGGCGCCAACGGAGACATCGACGTCGCCCGCGCCGAGGACTCCGTCACCGCCACCACGGCCCACGGCACCCTGCGGGTGGGGCGCGTGACCCGCGGCTCCGTCCAGTTGCAGACCAGCTACGGCGCCATCGAGGTCGGCGTCGCCGAGGGCACGGCCGCCTGGCTCGACGTCAACTCGCGTTCGGGGCAGGTGCGCAACACGCTCACCTCGTCCGGGAGCCCGGAGAAGACCGAGGAGGCCGTCGAGGTCCGCGCCCGCACCCGGCACGGCAACATCGACATCCGCCGCGCCCGGGACTGAGCACGCCCGGCTACGGGACGGTGTGCGCCGAGGCCGCCGGCCAGTGGGCCCGCAGCGTGCGTACCGTCTCCGCGATCGCCGGACGGCGCGCCGCGCCCGCCCGCCACAGTGCGTACAGCCGCCGTACCGGCATCGGGTCGAGCGGCACCTCCACCACCCCGGCCGGCAGCGGACCGCGCCCCAGCCGGGGGATCAGGGCGATGCCCAGCCCGGCCGCGACCAGGGCGACGAGCGTCGGATTCTCGTCCGCCTGGTGGACGATGTCCGGCTCGTGCCCGGCGCCCCGCAGGGTCCGCATCAGCCAGTCGTGGCAGACCCGGCCGGGCGGCTGGCAGATCCACCGCTCCCCGCCCAGCTCCGCACGCCGGACGGCGGCCCGGCCGGCGAAGCGGTGCCCCTCCGGCACGAGCAGATCGCACAGGTCCTCGCCGATCGGCGCCTGCTCCACCCCGGTCGGGGCCGGCAGCGGGGCGATGTCCCAGTCGTGCGCCACCACCAGGTCGACGGCGCCCTTCGCCACCAGGTCCACGGACAGATGCGGGTCGACCTCGGTGAGCCGGGCGTCGAGCGCCGGATGACGGGCGGCCAGGTCGGCCAGCACGGAGGGCAGCAGACCGCGCGCCGCCGACGCGAACGCGGCCACGGTCAGCCGCCCCGACGGCACCCCGCGCCGCTCCTCCAGCCGGGTCTCCGCCCGCTCCACCAGGGCCAGCAGCTCGACGGCGGTGGCGGCCAGCTGCCACGCCTCGTCGGTGAGCCGGACCCCGCGTCCCTCCCGTTCCAGGAGCACGGTCCTGGTCTCCCGCTCCAACTTGGCGATCTGCTGCGACACCGCGGACGGCGTGAACCCGAGCGCGGCGGCGGCCGCGCCCACCGTGCCGTGCACGGACACGGCGTGCAGGGCACGCAGACGCTGAAGATCGAGCACGACGCCCTCCCGGCACTGAATAGCTAGGACGAATAGTTAGTACTGCTTCATCCAACCATGCAGCAATCATCGCTGGTGCTACACAGTACGGGGGCGCGATCCTCGACGCATGCGACCTTCCCACCTCCTCCTCGCCGTGCTCGTCGCCGCCGTCTGGGGCGTGAACTTCACGGTCATCGAGGTCGGCCTCGACCACTTCCCGCCGCTGCTCTTCTCCGCCCTGCGCTTCCTGGCGGCCGCGCTGCCCGCCGTCTTCCTGGTGGGCCGGCCCAAGGTCGCGTGGAAGTGGATCGTGGCGGTGGGGCTGGTGCTGGGCGTGGCCAAGTTCGGCCTGGTCTTCGTGGGCATGGACGCGGGCATGCCGGCCGGCCTGTCCTCCCTGGTCCTGCAGATCCAGGCGGTGTTCACCGCGGTGATCGCCGCCGCGGTCCTGGGCGAACGCCCCTCCCGCGTCCAGGCGGCGGGCATGCTCGTCGCGCTGTCCGGCATCGGTGTGGCGGCGTTCGACGAGGGCGCGTCCGGCCCGCTGGGCGCCTTCGTGATGGTCGTCGGGGCGGCCGCCGCGTGGGGACTGTCCAACGTCCTCACCCGCAAGGCGTCCCCGCCCGACGCCCTGAACTTCATGGTGTGGGTGTGCACCGTCCCGGTGCTGCCGCTGCTGGCCCTCTCCCTGCTGACGGAGGGCCCGGACGCGGACCTCGCGGCACTGCGCGGCCTGGACTGGCAGGGCGCGGGCACGATCCTCTACGTGGCCTGGGTCTCGACCGTCTTCGGCTTCGGCGCCTGGGGCTGGCTGCTGCGCCGTCACCCCGCGTCGACGGTCGCGCCCTTCTCGCTCCTGGTCCCGGTCTTCGGGATGTCCTCGGCGGCGCTCTTCCTCGGCGAGGCGGTGACGCCACTGCGCTGGTGCGCGGCGGCACTGCTGGTGGGCGGGGTGGCGCTGACGACGCTCACGGGCCGACGCGCCCGCAACCGGACGCCGCACGTGATCGCGTCGGCCCGCCCGCAAATCATTGGACGGCCCCCCGCGCCGGCGGAAGAATCCGTCCGGTGACGTTCGCACTGAAGGGCCCGACCCTCGAAGGCACGCTGGTACGACTGGAGCCGCTGGGCCACCGGCACGCGGCCGACCTCGCGGTGGCGGCGGAGGAGGACCGCGGCGGCTACGCGTACACGTGGGTGCCGAGGGCCGACGAGGTCGGCGGCTACATCGACGCCCAACTCTCCCGCGCGGCCTCGGGGCGGCTGGCGCCCTACGCGCAGATCTCCCTCGCCACCGGGCGGGCGGTCGGCGCCACCGCCTACTGGGAACCCCGCTCCTGGCTCACCGACGACGCCCTCGACGCGATCGAGGTCGGCTTCACCTGGCTGGCCGCCTCCGCCCAGGGCACCGGTACGAACGCCGAGGCCAAGCTGCTCCTGTTCCGCCACGCCTTCGAGGTCTGGCAGGTGTCCCGGGTCGACCTCAAGACCGACGCCCGCAACGCCCGTTCCCGGGCGGCGATCGAGAAGACCGGCGCCCGTCTCGAGGGCGTCCTGCGCAACTGGTCCCGCTCCTGGGCGCCGGGCGAGGAGGGCCGGCTGCGTGACTCCGCGATCTACTCGATCACGGCGGCGGAGTGGCCCGAGCGCCGGGACCGGCTGGAGCGCCGGGTCCGGTCGGCGGCGGACGCCCTCACGCCGCGTCGGTGAGCAGCCGGGTCAGGTGCTCGCGGCCGGCCGCCAGCAGCTCGGGCAACGGGGCGGCGGACTCGTACCACCGCTTCTCGTACTCCCAGCACAGCCAGCCGTCCCAGCCGTGCCGGGAGAGGACGTCCACCACCTCGGTGAGCGGCAGCACGCCCGCGCCCAGCGCCAGCGGGGTGGTGTCCTCGGCGGAGGCGATGTCCTTGACCTGGACGTAGCCGAGGTGCGGGGAGAGGGCCGCGTACGACTCGAAGGGCTGCTCGCCGCCCAGCCAGGTGTGCATCACGTCCCACAGGGCGCCGACCTGGAGGTGCCCGACCAGCCCGAGGACGCGCATCGCGTCGGCGCCCGTGCGGTGCGAGTCGTGGGTCTCCAGGAGGATGCGGACGCCGAGGTCGGCGGCGTACTCGGCGGCCGTGCCCAGCCGCCGGGCGGCCGTCGCGTCGGCCTCCTCGGCGCTCTGCTCGGTGCCGCCGCCGGGGAAGACGCGGATGTACGGGGCGCCCAGGTCGCGGGCGAGTTCGAGCAGGGCGTGGACCTCGGCGAGGACCGGCTCGTCGTCACCGGGCGCGGCCACCCGCGCGTACCCGGCCACACCGAGCAGTTCCACGCCGGACGCCTTGAACTCGGCCGCCACGGCCGCCCGTTCGTCCGGGGACAGACCCGGGTGCACCGGTTCCTCCGGATGGGCGCGCAACTCGACACCGTGGTAGCCGTGCGCGGTCGCGAGGCCCAGCACATCGGTCAGGGGCAGCCCGGGAACACCGAGGGTGGAGAACGCCAGCTTCATGGTGCCGGAGAGTACCCGCCCCACCGCACCGCACTCCTCCGCGTGAACAGGGTGTCGCCGATCGGACCCTCCCAGCCTGCCCGGCTGGCCTCGCGCTGCACTCTCGGGCGCCCGGGCCGTTCGGACATGGCAGGCTCTGGAGCATCACCGTCTCGCAGAGGCAGGCGAACGGCCTCACCTACGACCAGTCCCGGTGCCATCTCATCCCGAGCGTCCTCGGCGGAAAGGGTACGAGCGAGCTCACGCGGCGCAACCTCGTCCCCTGCTGGCAGAGCGGGATGAACACAGGTACGCCCAGCATGCGGACGTACGAGAAGATGGCCGAGGACCTGGTCGAGGGCGATATCGCCCTCTTCGGGCCGGCCGACGCGATTTTCTACGAGGTGACGCCCGTCTATAGGTACGCGAACAGCACCGTCCCGACCGGTGTCACGATGAGGGCGACGATCCAACGGGCGAACGGGACAACCGAGGAACTGTTCCCGAACGTCTACGTCACCAACACCTACACCAGCACTGGGTTGCACAACCTCGGTAACTGATTTCACCCAGATCGCGCCACCGGGAGCCGACATGAGTTTCAGGACCCCACCGCGGCCGTTCGACATCGCCGCACTCTTCCCTGAGCTGGCCCCGCTGGCGCGCACGGCGACCCGGCTGCACCCGCGGCCGGGGTCGCCGACGGTGCACGACAGCTCTGTCGGCGGGCCGCTGCTGTGGCCCGCCGACGAGCCATGGCCGTACTGCGACGAGCCGCACGACAGCCGCGCGACGAGCGCGGTGCACTCCCCGGACGACGTCCGGCTCTTTCGCCGCAGGCAGGAGGCAGTGGCCGAGCGGCTGCGCCTCGACCCCCAGGCACCCGCAGTCACACCCGAGGAACTGGTGGCCGCGAAGCGGTTCCGCGAGGGGCGCCCGTGGTTTGACGGCCCGATCCCCCTCCTCCCCGTCGCCCAGCTCTACGCTCGAGACATCCCCTTTACGTGCCCACCCGACGCGGACCTCCTCCAGGTCCTGTGGTGCCCCTTCGACCACGAGAAGGCCGCCCATCCCCGTACGGCCCTCTTCTGGCGCTCCGCCACCACCGTCACTGACGTCCTCGACGCATCGCCCGAGCCGCCGATCATCCAGTCCATGCACTACCTCCCGGAGCCGTGCCTGTTCTCACCGGAGCAGGCCACCGACTATCCCAACCCGTCGGAACTGAGCGATGAGCATCGGGACCTGTTGGACGACATGAGCCGCTGGGAGACGATCGTCCCCGCGCGGTACAACACGTACGCGGACGACCCGGGCGAGCTCTATCTGAACAACCTCTCCACCGCCCCCGGTTGGAAGACCGGCGGCTGGACCCGCTGGAGCCCCACCGATCCCGTCAACCGCTCCTGCCCCGAGTGCGGCACCGAAGAGGTGCCGCTCCTCACCATCGCCTCCTCGGAATGGGACGGCGGCAGCGAGACATGGATCGCCGACGAGGACCGGACGACCCCGGCCCCGCATCATCTGGGCGCGGAGGACGCCAACTTCACCCTGATCGACATCACCGGCGGTAACAACCTCCAGCTCCACGCCTGCCCGGCCGACCCGACCCACCCCCACATCGAGCTGTTCCAGTGACCGGCACGTCGGGAGTCGGCACGACTTTCACCACCCCCACCGCGGCCGGTCGGCGGGCTCCGCACGTCGAGCGCCTCTGAGGAGATCCTTCAACTCGTGGCCCGCTGCCTCACGGGCGCGGGCCACTTGCGGTCACCGTCGACGTCGGCGAAGTGCAGCCGACCCAGGTCCTTACACGTCACGAAGAGATCCCAACCGCACTGAAGCACCCGCCCCGCCAGGAACGGCTGTGGATGGCGGTCAACTCGGCTTCACTGCTCCTGCGGCGCAGGGTCTCACCCGCCTCGGGGGCGTCGGTGGCCACTTCCAGGGCAGCGGACAGCGCTGCCGAGTGGGCCCGCGAGCAGTGGGTGAGGCGCTGCGGGACGCCGGGCGACGGCTGAACAAGGGGCCGTCACTCGCGTGAAACGGCCCCTGTGTCAGAGCAACGCGCGGTATGGCGGAGTTCAATTGATTGCTGCCGGTACGCACGTTCAGCTCGGGCTTCTGTGACAGAAGCGTGCTTGGCCCGCCCTGGATGGACGGGAGGCACGCCGACGACTGGATGGGACTGTTACGGCGCGGGGCGCATGGCAACGCCCTTGTTGAGGGTGCCGGTGCCGGTGCCGGTGTACAGGAGCAGCGTGCCCTGACCACCGACGGCGGCGACATCGCCCTTGGTGTCGCCGTTGAAGTCGCCGCCGATGATGCGCTTCATGGGGGTCCAGGTGTTGTCGGGCCACAGCTTGCGGGCGGCGTCCAGACCGCCCGCGGTGTTGCCCGCGTACCAGTTCAGGCTGCCGTCCTCGCGGACCGCGACGAGGTCGTCACGGCCGTCGGCGTTGATGTCGGCGGTTCCGGTGAGGCGGGTCTTGCCCCAGGTGGCGTCCGGCCACATCTTGATCTTCTCGCCGGTCAGCACGCCGTCGGCGCCGGTGTAGTAGCCGTAGAGGCTGCCGTCGCCCCACTGGGCGACCAGGCCGTCACGGCCGTTGAGCGTGAAACGGGTGACCTGCTTGATCGTCTTCCACGACGTGTCGTGCCACATGGGCTTGCTCTTGTTCAGGATGCCGGTGGCGGTGCCCGTGTACAGGTGCAGGGTGCCGTCGCTGCGCACGGCGGCGATGTCACCGTTACCGTCGTCGTTGAAGTCGCCGCCGATGATCTGCACCATCGGGCTCCAGGTCTTGTCGTTCCACAGTTCGCGCCCGTACTCCAGGGTCCCGTCGGGCTTGGTGTAGAAGGCGTGCAGGGACCCGTCGTCCAGGACGGCGGCGACGTCGGTGCGGCCGTCGCTGTTGAAGTCGGCGGAGGCCACCAGGTCGCTCAGGTTGCCGGTGCCGAGGTCACGGTTGACGGTCTGTGTGATGAAGGCCGTGTCGCTCGCTGACGCGATGGCATCCGTACTGGTCGACTCCGAGCCGAAGCAGCCACCCTGCATGGAGCGGCTGTTGATGCCAACCAGCTGCAAGGTGCCGTTCTTGTCCTGCAGCAGAGGGCCGCCGGCGTCACCAGCGCATATGGCGTCGCCCCCCTGGCCCGTGACGTTGATGGCATCGGCGGTGGCCGACGTGACGGAGAAGGAGCCCTGATGGCGCCGGGTGGGCACCCATTGGTCCTTCGTACGCCCGAAGCCGACCGCCGTGAGCGTTGCGCCCGCGCTCGGTGCACCGGACGCCAGACGGACCGGCGCGATGTCGGGAACGGCCTTGTCCAGCCGTGCGAGGACCATGTCGCGGTTCGAGTGCGGGACGAGCTCGACGACCTCACGCACGTAGCCGTTGGCGATGGTGGAGTCGGCCCGGCCCACGGTGGCTCTGGTGAGCTGGGCGGGCTTTCCAGCAGCGACAGCGCCGGCTCCGTCCGCGAAACAGCTGGCTGCGGTGAGCACCCACTGCGGGTTCACCAGCGCACCCGAGCATGCCCGGAAGTCGGTGCCGATCGTCAGACGGGCGGTGAAGTCCAGCTTCGCGTCAGTGGCAGGGTCGCCCACGGCGGCATGAGCCGGCGGGGATACCAATGCGCTCGCGAGGACGGCTGCGGACACAGCGGTGACCCGGGCGGGATACGGCATACGAAACATAGGAGTCCTCAATCCGCGTTGAAGCAGTGACGGTGCCGGGAAGAACCGACGGAGACGGTCAGCGGGGGCGAGGGGCCGCCCGGCGGGTTCCCCTCGCTCGCGCAGTCGGCGAGCTCCATGTGGTCGGCACCACGCGGCGCATGACGGGGCACCGACGGCGGCTGCGGTGCTCCGAAGGTCTGGCAATGCGCTGCGTCGTCTCATCACAGTCCTAGAGGCCGATGGTCGGCAGAAGCCGACCGGAGGAAATCTTCGCCACCCGCCTGCAGTTCAAGATCCTTATAGAAGCGAAGGGTTGGCGGGCGCGTCCATCTCAGAAATCGGATGGAAAGTGGCAACCGGTAAAGAAGGGTCATGATGTGTGTCACACACGGAAACGGTTGTAGTGCAGTGAGTAAAGAATTGGCATCTAAATGATGGTGTGCGTCCGCTGTCAGGTAGGTGCCGCCAGGCGCTGCCGCGCATGGCATCGTTCGAACCTGTCGCGAGAGGGCACGGGGGTCCAACCCTCAACCGTGCCCACGCCCACCCGGGCCCTCGAGACCCCCACGGCACCTACCCCCGCGGCCCCCCGGAGGACCCCCGCACCATCAACTCCCCCCGCACCGTAGCGATCCCCCCGGCCGGCGCCTCCTCCCGCCCCATCGCCACCCGCCCCGCCCGAGCCCCCGCCTCCGCCAGCGGCAGCCGGACCGTCGTCAGCGCGGGCACCGCGTCGATGCTGAACGGCAGGTCGTCGAAGCCGGCCACGGACACGTCGTCCGGAATCCGCAGCCCCGAGTCCCGCAGCGCCGCGCACGCCCCCAGCGCGACGGAGTCGTTCGCGGCCACGACAGCCGTCAGGGACGGATCCCTGCGCAGGAGTTCCAGCGTCGCCTCGTAACCGGACTGCCGGTCGTAGCGGCCGTGGACCGTCCAGCGGGGGTCCTCCTCGACGCCGTGCGCGGCGAGAGCCGCCCGGTGGCCCTCCAGTCGGTGCCGGGTCGTGGTCCGCTCCTGGGGGCCGGCGATGTAGCCGAGCCGGCGGTGCCCGAGCCCGAGCAGGTGCTCGGTCAGCTCCCGGCCGCCCCCGCGGTTGTCGAAGGTCAGCGCGATGGCCCCGGTCTCCGGCGCCGGTGGCCGCCCGCACAGCACCACCCGCGTCCCGGCCTCCGTCAGCTTCCGCAGCTTCGCCCCCACCGCCGCCTGGTGCGCCGCGTCCTCCATCGCCCCGCCGGTCAGCACGACGGCCGCCGCGCGCTGCCGTTGCAGCAGGGTGAGGTAGGTCAGCTCGCGCTCCGGGGAGCCGCCGGTGTTGCAGACCACCGCGAGCCGCTCGCCGCCCGCTCTGCCGCCCGGCCCGCCGATCTCGGACTGGATGGCGCCGGCCATGATGCCGAAGAAGGGGTCGGCGATGTCGTTGACCAGGATGCCGACCAGGTCGGACGTGGCCGCGGCCAGGGCGCTCGCCGGGCCGTTGAGCACGTAGTCCAGCTCGTCGACCGCCTTCAACACCCGCTCCCGGGTGGTGGC
The DNA here is from genome assembly GCF_042263835.1 of Streptomyces sp. NPDC056128. Lineage (NCBI taxonomy): Bacteria > Bacillati > Actinomycetota > Actinomycetes > Kitasatosporales > Streptomycetaceae > Streptomyces > Streptomyces sp. NPDC056128. Next base: position 95,920 of record NZ_JBHJVQ010000002.1, read on the forward strand.
GGCCACCGGATAGTTCCCGTTCAGCACGCGCGACACCGTCGCGGGGGAGACCTGGGCGCGGGCCGCCACGTCCGCAAGTGTCACCGTCATGTCCTCGTCCTCCGCATCGCGCGTGAGCCGAACGCCGTCGCGGTGACCCTACGGCCACCACGCGTCGTCGTTCGCCCCCTCGAACAACTCACCCGAATCGCGGTCTTGTCCAGACCACCGTTCACAGGCTAGCTTCGTTCTGTATAGAAAGCGCTTGCTGTAGGACGTATGGCTCGTACGAAGGGAATGACGTGACACGCAAGACGGTGCGTATCGCCATGAACGGCGTGACCGGGCGCATGGGCTACCGCCAGCACCTCGTCCGCTCCATCCTGGCCCTCCGCGAACAGGGCGGCCTCGACCTCGGCGACGGCACCGTGCTGTGGCCGGAGCCGGTCCTGGTCGGCCGCCGCGAACACGCGCTGAAGGCGCTCGCCGAACGGCACGGACTCGACCACGTCTCCACGGACCTGGACGCGGTCCTGGCCGACGACAGCGTCGACGTCTACTTCGACGCCCAGGTCACCTCGGCCCGCGAGGAGGCGATCAAGAAGGCGATCGCCGCGGGCAAGCACATCTACACCGAGAAGCCCACCGCCACCGGCCTGGACGGAGCCCTCGACCTCGCCCGCCTCGCCAACGCGAAGGGCGTCCGGCACGGCGTCGTCCAGGACAAGCTCTTCCTCCCCGGCCTGCTCAAGCTCAAGCGCCTCATCGACGGCGGCTTCTTCGGCCGGATCCTGTCCGTGCGCGGCGAGTTCGGCTACTGGGTCTTCGAGGGCGACTGGCAGGAGGCCCAGCGCCCCTCGTGGAACTACCGCACCGAGGACGGCGGCGGCATCGTCGTCGACATGTTCCCGCACTGGGAGTACGTCCTGCACGAGCTGTTCGGCCGCGTGAAGTCCGTGCAGGCCCTCACCGCCACCCACGTCCCGCAGCGCTGGGACGAGAACGGCAAGCCCTACGACGCCACCGCCGACGACGCCGCCTACGGCGTCTTCGAGCTGGACGGCGGCGCGATCGCCCAGATCAACTCCTCCTGGGCGGTGCGCGTCAACCGCGACGAACTGGTCGAGTTCCAGGTCGACGGCACCGAGGGCTCGGCCGTCGCGGGCCTGCGCAACTGCCGCGTCCAGCACCGCTCCGCCACCCCCAAGCCGGTCTGGAACCCGGACATCCCCGCCACCGAGGCCTTCCGCGACCAGTGGCAGGAGGTCCCGGACAACGGCGACTTCGACAACGGCTTCAAGGCCCAGTGGGAGCTGTTCCTCAAGCACGTCTACGCCGACGCCCCCTACCACTGGGACCTGCTGGCCGGCGCCCGCGGCGTCCAGCTCGCCGAACTGGGCCTGAGGTCCTCGGCGGAGGGCCGCCGCCTCGACGTACCGGAGATCTCGCTGTGACCCTCCACCTGCCGGGCGCGGACGGCACCCTGCGCGCCCACGAACCGCGCACCGAGCCCCTCGCCGTCACCCGGGACGGAGCGGGAAGCGCTTTCACCTCCCGTACGGTCTTCTCGGCGGCGCACGTGGTCGCCGACCCGTTCGCGGACACCACCCCCGACTCGCCCGCCGCCGTCGACTGGGACGCCACCCTCGCCTTCCGCCGCCACCTGTGGTCCCACGGACTCGGCGTCGCCGAGGCGATGGACACCGCCCAGCGCGGCATGGGCCTGGACTGGGCCACGGCGGCCGAGCTGATCCGCCGCTCCGCCGCCGAGGCGAGGGCGACCGGCGGCCGCATCGCGTGCGGAGTAGGCACGGACCAGCTGACCACCACCGGCACCCTGGCAGACGTCCGCGGGGCCTACGAGGAACAGCTCGCCCTCGTCGAGGAGTCGGGCGCCCAGGCCATCCTGATGGCCTCCCGCGCCCTCGGCGCGACCGCGAAGGGCCCGGACGACTACCTGGAGGTCTACGGCCACCTCCTCCGCCAGTCCGCCGAACCGGTCGTCCTGCACTGGCTGGGCCCGATGTTCGACCCGGCCCTGGAGGGCTACTGGGGCTCGTCCGACCTCGACGCGGCGACGGACACCTTCCTGGAGGTCATCGCCGCCCACCCCGACAAGGTCGACGGCATCAAGGTCTCCCTCCTGGACGCCCAGCGCGAGATCGACCTGCGCCGCCGCCTCCCGCGGGGCGTGCGCTGCTACACCGGCGACGACTTCAACTACCCGGAGCTGATCGCGGGCGACGAGCAGGGCTTCAGCCACGCCCTGCTCGGCATCTTCGACCCCCTGGGCCCGCTGGCCGCCGAGGCGGTCCGCCACCTGGACACCGGCGACACGGAGGGTTTCCGCGCCCTCCTCGACCCCACCGTCGAACTCTCCCGCCACCTCTTCCAGAGCCCCACCCGCTACTACAAGACGGGCGTGGTGTTCCTGGCCTGGCTGGCCGGCCACCAGAGCCACTTCACGATGGTCGGCGGCCTCCAGTCGGCCCGCTCCCTGCCGCACCTCGCCCGCGCCTACGAACTCGCGGACAGCCTCGGCCTGTTCCCGGACCCGAAACTCGCCGAGGAGCGCATGCGGACCCTGCTCGACCTGTACGGAGTCACCCAGTGAGCGACACCCGTCCCGCCCCCGACCTGACCCGCTTCAGCATCAACCAGATGACGGTCAAGCAGCTGACGCTGCCCGAACTGACCACCGCCTGCCGCGACCTGGGCATCGGCAACGTCGGCCTGTGGCGCGAACCGGTCCAGGCGTACGGCGTCGAGGCGGCGGCCAAGCTGGTCCGCGACGCGGGCCTGACCGTCACCACCCTGTGCCGCGGCGGCTTCCTCACGGCCGTCGACCCGGACGAGCGCGCCGCCGCCCTGGCCGACAACCGCCGCGCCGTCGACGAGGCCGCCGCCCTCGGCACCGACACCCTCGTCCTGGTCTCCGGCGGCCTCCCGGCCGGCCACAAGGACCTGCGCGCCGCCCGTGAACGCATCGCGGACGCGCTCGCCGAACTCGCCCCCTACGCCGAGCAGCACGGCGTACGCCTCGCCATCGAGCCGCTGCACCCGATGTACGCCTCGGACCGCTGCGTGGTCTCCACCCTCGCCCAGGCCCTGGACCTGGCCGAACGCTTCCCCGCCCACCAGGTCGGCGTCACCGTCGACACGTACCACATCTGGTGGGACGACCGGGCGCCCGAGCAGATCGCCCGGGCCGGGGCGGGCGGCCGCATCCACACCTTCCAGCTCGCCGACTGGACCACCCCCCTGCCCGAGGGCGTCCTCAACGGCCGCGGCCAGATCGGCGACGGCGCGATCGACATGCGCGAGTGGAAGAACTACGTGGAGACGGCCGGATACACCGGCCCCATCGAGGTCGAACTCTTCAACGAGGCCCTGTGGGCGCGCGACGGACGCGAGGTACTGGCCGAGACGGCGGCCCGGTTCGCCGCGCACGCGGGGGACGCCGAGCCGGAAAAATAAATCACGGTGACGCGTGCAACCCTTTCCGCGTCCCGCGGGTCGTACTTGGCATCAGAACCCCTGTGGGGGGACCCGGGGGGGGATCCGTGGGGTTCTGAAGGGGAGGGGAAACCCGAGAGGGCCCGGTCGCGACCGGGCCCTCTCAAAGTTTTCGGGCGCATCCGTCAGAAGAAGACCCCGCACCGCAGCAGCACGTTCGCGTACGGCCGGGCCTCGCCGGTGCGGACGATCAGGCGCGCACCCGCCGACAGCTCCTTGAGCCGCTCGTGCGGGACCAGGGCCAGGCCGGGGAAGTGGCCGTCGAGCAGTGCCGCGGCGTCGGTGTTGGCCTGCCGCACCTCCGTCGCCGCCACCGCGTCCTCCACGACCAGCTCGGCGAGCAGACCGTCCAGCACCTCCGCGAAGGACGGCACCCCGGCGCGGAAGGCCAGGTCGACGACGCGCGGGCCGTTCGGGATGGGCATGCCCGCGTCGCACACCAGGACCCCGTCCCCGTGCCCGAGTTCGGCGAGCGCGCCCGCGAGGTGGCGGTTGAGTATCCCGGCCCTCTTCACAGCGCCTCGGCCTCCGCCGCCGTCGGGTACGACTCCTGCGCCCCCGCCTTCGTGACCGCCGCCGCGCCCACCCGGGCCGCGTACGCCGCCGCCTCGGCGAGTGAGTCGCCGGTGCCGAGCCGCCAGGCCAGCGCCGCGGTGAACGCGTCGCCCGCGCCCGTCGTGTCCACGGCGTCCACCTTCACCGACGGCACCCGCGAGACGCCCGCGCCCGACGCCACCAGCGCGCCCTCGGCGCCCAGGGTCACGACCACCGAACGCGGGCCCTTGGCCAGCAGGATGCGGGCCCAGTCCTCGGGGCGCTCGCTGACCAGGGCGTCGCCGAGGATCACCTTCGCCTCGTGCTCGTTGACGATCAGCGGGTCGCAGGCCGCGAGGACCTCCGGCGGCAGCGGGCGCGGCGGCGACGGGTTCAGCACGAAGCGGCTGTCCGGCGCCAGACTCCGGACCACCTCCACGACCGTCTCCAGCGGGATCTCCAACTGCGTGGAGACCACCTGGGAGGCGTGGAAGAGGCTGCCGGCCGCGCGGACGTCGCCCGGCGTCAGCCGGCCGTTGGCACCCGGCGAGACCACGATGCTGTTGTCCCCCGACGGGTCGACGGTGATCAGCGCGACGCCGGTCGGGGCGCCGCCCACCAGCACGCCGACCGTGTCGACACCGGCCGCGCGCTGCGAGTCGAGGAGCAGCCGCCCGTGGCCGTCGTCGCCGACCCGGGCCAGCAGGGCCGTACGGGCGCCGAGCCGGGCGGCGGCCACCGCCTGGTTCCCGCCCTTGCCTCCCGGGTGGACGGACAGGTCGGAGCCGAGCACCGTCTCCCCGGCGCCCGGCCGCCGTTCCACGCCGATCACGAGGTCGGCGTTGGCCGACCCCACGACCAGGAGGTCGTAGTCGTACATCAGTCGTTCTCCGATCGAGTGAATCCGAGTCCCGGGCCGCGCCCGTGTCAGCCCTCGAAGCCGGCCACGTTCTCCTTGGTGACCACCTTCACGGGCACCTTCACCGTCTGCTCCACCTTCTTGTCCTCGGCCGCCCGCAGCGCGTTCTGTACGGCGATCCTGCCCAGTTCCTTCGGCTGCTGCGCGACGGACGCGAACAACGTGCCCTCCTGGACCGCCTTCAGCCCGTCCGGCGTGCCGTCGAAGCCGACGACCTGGACCGACTTCCCGGCCTTGGAACCCAGCGCCTTGATCGCGCCGAGCGCCATCTCGTCGTTCTCCGCGAAGACACCGTCGATGTCCGGGTGCGCCTGGAGCAGGTTGGTCATCACGTCCAGACCCTTGGTGCGGTCGAAGTCCGCGGGCTGCTTGGCGACCACCTTGATCCCCGGGTACTCCTTGAGGCCGGCCGCGAAGCCCGCCCCGCGCTCCCGGCTGGCGGAGGTGCCGGCCTGGCCCTGGAGGATGGCGATCGTGCCCTTGCCGCCGAGCTTCTCGGCGAGGGCCTTGGCGCCCAGCTCACCGCCCTCGACGTTGTCGGAGGCGACCAGCGCGGCGGTCTCGGCGTCGTTGACACCGCGGTCCACGGCGATGACGGGGATGTCGTCCTTGTTCGCCGTACGCACCGAGGGGCCCGCGGCGTCCGAGTCCACCGGGTTGACGATGATCGAGGACAGGCCCTCGCTGGTGAAGTTCTGCAACTGGTTCGCCTGCTGGGAGGCGTCGTTCTGCGCGTCCGTGACGGTCAGGTCCACGCCCAGCTTCTTCGCCTGCTCCTCCGCGCCGTCCCGGATCTGGACGAAGAACGGGTTGTTGAGCGTCGACAGCGACAGGCCGACCTTCTGCGACTTGCCGCCCGAGGAACCGTTGTGCAGCAGCGAGGTCGCGCCGACCACCGCGACGGCGACGACCGCCGCGATCACGTACGTCAGTGCCTGCTTGCCCCGGTTCCCGCCGCCGGAGGTCCCGGCCGCCGGAGTGGTCGCGCCGGCCTTGCGCCGCAGGGTGTCCAGGAGCACCGCCAGCGCGATGACGACACCGATGACGACCTGCTGCCAGAACGCGGAGACGGACAGCAGGTTGAGGCCGTTGCGCAGCACCGCGAGGATCAGCGCGCCGATCAGCGTGCCCGACGCCTTGCCGGTGCCGCCCGCCAGCGAGGCACCGCCGATGACGACGGCGGCGATGGCGTCCAGTTCGTAGCCCTGCGCGGCCTGCGGCTGCGCGGAGGAGAGCCGGGAGGCGAGCACGATGCCCGCGGCGGCGGCGAACAGGCCGGAGAAGGCGTAGATGGCAAGCTTCTGCCGCTTCACCCGCAGCCCGGACAGCCGCGCGGCCTCCTCGTTGCCGCCGATGGCGTACATGGAGCGGCCGATGTAGGTCCGCCCGAGGACGAACGCGGTGATCAGCCCCATCACGATCATCACCAGCACCGGCACGGGCAGCCACCCGCCGAGCGTGTCACCGAGGTGGGAGACGGAGTCCGGGAAGGCGATGGGCGAGCCCTGCGAGATGACCAGCGACAGACCGCGCCCGACCGACAGCATGGCGAGCGTCGCGATGAACGGCGGCAGCTTCCCATACGAGATCAGGAAACCGTTCACCAGACCGCAGGCGATGCCCGTCGCGACGGACAGCAGCACCGCGAGCGCGACCGGTATCCCTGCCTCGGTGGCGCTCCAGGCCAGCACGGTGGCCGACAGCGCGGCGACCGAGCCGACCGACAGGTCGATGCCCGCCGAGACGATGACGAAGGTGACACCGAAGGCGAGGATCGCCGTCACGGCCGCCTGGACGCCGACGTTGAGCAGGTTGTCGGCGGTCAGGAAGTCCCCGGAGAGCGCCGACATGGCGACGACGAGGACGATCAGCGCGGTCAGCGCGCCGTTCTCCAGCAGCAGGCGGCGCACACCGCCCGAGGCGCCCTGCGCGCCCGGCTTGCTCTTGAGCGTGTCAGTGGCCACGGTCGGCCTCCGTTCCGGTTCCATCGGTGTGGGGGGTGCTGACGGCGAGCGCCATGACGGCGTCCTGGGTGGCCCGCTCGGCGGGGAGTTCACCGGCGACCCGCCCCTGCGCCATGACGACCACGCGATCGCTCATGCCGAGTACCTCGGGCAGATCGCTGGAGATCATGAGCACGGCGGCACCGGCGGCCGTCAGTTCGTTGACGAGCTGGTAGATCTCGACCTTGGCGCCGACGTCGATGCCCCGCGTCGGCTCGTCGAGGATGAGCACCTTGGTGTTCGCCAGCAGCCACTTGCCGATGACGACCTTCTGCTGGTTGCCGCCGGAGAGGGTGCGCACGTGCTGGCCGAGACCGGCCATCCGCACACCGAGCTGCCCGGCGATCCGCTCCGCCGACGCGTGCTGGCCCTTGAGGTCGACGAGCCCCGCCCGGGAGGTGGTCCGCAGGGTGACGAGCCCGAGGTTCTCCTCGACGGACGCGTCCAGGACGAGCCCCTGACCCTTGCGGTCCTCGGGCACCAGCCCGATCCCGGCGGCCATGGCGGCGTTCACGTCGTGCCGCCGCAGCGGCGCGCCCGCTACGTGCACGGTCCCGGCGTCGTAGGGGTCGGCGCCGAACACCGCGCGCACCACCTCGGTCCGCCCGGCGCCGACGAGGCCCGCGATGCCGACGACCTCGCCGGCCCGCACCTCGAAACCGACGTCGTGGAAGACGCCGTCCCGGGTCAGCCCCTCCACCTTGAGCAGCGCCTCGCCGGTGTCGGTGCGTTCGCGCGGGTACTGCTGCTCGATCGACCGCCCGACCATGAGCCGTACCAGCTCGTCCTCGGGGGTGGAGGCGGGCACCTGGCCGACGCTGCGCCCGTCCCGGATGACGGTGACGCGGTCGCCGAGGGCGGCGATCTCCTCCAGGTGGTGCGTGATGAACACGATCCCGACGCCGTCCTCGCGCAGCCGCCGCACGATGGCGAACAGCTTCTCGACCTCCTCGGAGGTCAGCACGGCGGTCGGCTCGTCCATGATGAGCACGCGCGCGTTCAGGCTGAGCGCCTTGGCGATCTCGACCATCTGGAGCCGCGCGATGCCGAGTTCCCGCACACGCGCGCGGGGCGACACGCTCAGGCCGACCCGCTTGAGCAGCACCTGGGCGTCCGCGTCCATCTTCTTCCGGTCGATCATTCCCAGGCGGCGCGGCTGCCGCCCCAGGAAGATGTTCTCGGCGACCGTCAGATCGGGGACGAGGTTGAACTCCTGGTAGATGGTGGCGATCCCGAGGCGCTCGGAGTCCTGCGCACCGTGGATGCGCACCTCCTCGCCACCGGCCAGGATCCGCCCGGCGTCGGGGGTGTAGGCGCCGGAGAGCATCTTGATGAGTGTGCTCTTGCCCGCGCCGTTCTCACCGAGCAGCACATGCACCTCGCCCCGGCGCAGGTCGAAGTCGACGCTGTCGAGCGCGACCACGCCGGGGAAGGTCTTGCGGATGCCCTCGATGCGCAGCAACTCGTCCGGACTGCGGCTGCTCACGGCGTACTCCTTCGTACGGGGGACGGGGACGGGGAGTGCGGGGCCGCCGCCTCACCGCAGGAGCGGCGGACGACGAGCCGCGCGGGGAGGGTGACGGACTCGCCGGTCCGCCCCTCGATCCGGTCGACGAGCGCGCGTACGGCGGCCCGCCCGAGGTCGCCCGTGGGCTGGGCGATCGCGGTGACCGGCGGATCGGTGTGCACGAACCACGGGATGTCGTCGAACGCGGCGAGCGCGATGTCCTCGGGGACCCGAAGACCCCGCGCCCGTACGGCATCCAGCGCGCCGAGCGCCATCAGGTTGTCGGCGGCGAAGACCACCTCGGGCGGCTCGGGCAGGTCGAGGAAGCCCTCGGTGACCCGGCGGCCGCTGTCGGCCTGGAAGTCGCCCTGCCCGATGTAGGCGCCGGGGAGGGGCAGCCCGTACGCGCCGAGCGCCTCGCGGAAGGCGTCGACGCGCTCGCGGCCGGTGGTGGTGGCGGCGGGCCCGGCGATGATCGCGAGCCGGCGGTGCCCGAGCCCGTACAGGTGGGCGACGAGGTCCCGTACGGCGGCCCGCCCGTCCGACCTGACGACGGGGACGTCCACGCCGGGGATCCACCGGTCGACGAAGACCATCGGCGTCCCGGCCCGCGCGGCGGCCAGCATGTGCGGGGAGCCGCCGTCGGTGGGGGAGACGAGGAGACCGTCGATCCGGCGGTCCAGCAGCGTCGTCACATGGTGATCCTGGAGATCGGGCCGCTCGTCGGCGTTGCCGATGATGACGCTGTAGCCGAGCGCGCGGGCCTCCTCCTCGACGGAGCGGGCCAGTTCGGTGAAGTACGGGTTCATGACGTCGCTGATGACCAGGCCGAGGGTGCGGGTCTGGGCGGTGCGCAGCGACCGGGCGACGGCGTTCGGGCGGTAGCCCAGCGTCTCGACGGCGGCCAGTACGCGCCGGCGTGCGGCGGCGCTGACCGACGGGTGGCCGTTGAGCGCGCGCGAGACCGTCGCGACGGAGACGCCCGCCTCGGCGGCGACGTCCTTGATGCTCGCCATCGCCGTTTCCACCTCCTCGTGGAATCGATTACACGAAGGATTGGAAACGATTACAGGGGCTTGGGGCAAGGGGTGGTGCCGCGCCGAGACCCAATCGTGACCGGGTCTCGGCGCGGCTGCCGGGGGGCGTCGGCCGCCTCAGTGGCCGCAGCGGCCTCAGTGACCTCAGTGACCTCAGCGGCCTCAGCGGCCTCAGCGCTTGAGCGTGAAGGTGAAGTCGCCGGTGAGTCTGGCGCCCAGCCGGACCGCCGAGACGACCTTCCCCTCCGCGGCCAGCCTCTCGACCTCGGCCCGGGAGAGACCGCACCCCTCGGCGATCAGCCGCACCGGCCGCACGGGGACCGGGGCGGCGAAGCGGACCGAGACGTCGATCACCTCGCGGTCCAGGTGGTCCGACCCGCCCGTGTCGAGGCGCCAGGCGCCGTCCCAGTCGAGGGCGACGCGATTACGGCGCCGGACGCCCGGATCCTGGAGCAACTCCGCCGCCAGGGCGGGGTCGTTGCCGTGCAGCCGGTCCAGCAGCTCGGGCCGTACCGAGCGCACGCGCGTGCGCTCGAAGACCGTGAGCTTCGCGGTGTCCCCGCAGGTGGTGCAGAGCACGAGGAGCCAGGCGTCGATGAGCTTGTGATGGGCGTTGGCGCGGAATTTGCCGTTCGCCCGGAAGCGCCCGCCCCCGCACGCGTGGCAGCGGCGGAGGACGAGCGGCAGGCAGGTGGGCATGACGACCCAGTCGTTGAGCACAGAAGTACACCGGTTTCAGTGTGAGAAGTCCGCAGCGGAAAGCAGCACGGCGCACAGGTGCGACGCGCGACAGATCAGCACTCGGGGTGTCTCACGCGATGTACAACGGCCCGCCCTTCTCCAGCCTCACCGGACGACTCGGTCCGGCAGGAGGGTAGTTGCGCACGGCGGCGGGGGGGCCCCCCGGGTATCCGGGGGGGGGGCCCCCCCCCCCCGGGCCGCCGATAAAAAAAGAAGAGCCCCACGAACAAAACCGCCACAG
>NZ_JBHJVQ010000002.1:106406-160571 GCF_042263835.1 Streptomyces sp. NPDC056128
GCTCCACCGGTTTTCGCCGGGGGAGCCGCGCCGCCGTCCGGGCAGGCAGATCTCAGTCGAAGGCCGCGTCGAACATGCCGGCCTCGTAGGAGCCGCCCGCCTGGTGGGTGATCACGGCGAGCCGGTTGGCCGCGTTGATCATGGCGACGAGGCAGACCAGGGTGGCGATCTGGTCGTCGTCGTAGTGCTTGCGCACCTGGGCCCAGGTCTCGTCGGACACGCCCTGGTGGGCGTCGGCGAGCCGGGTGCCCTCCTCGGCGAGGGCCAGCGCCGCCTGCTCGGCCTCGGTGAACACGGTGGACTCGCGCCAGGCGGCGACCAGGTGGAGCCGGACCGCGCTCTCCCCGGCGGCCGCGGCCTCCTTGGTGTGCATGTCGATGCAGTGCCCGCAGCCGTTGATCTGACTGGCCCGCAGCGCCATCAGCTCCTGCGTGGACTTCGGCAGCGACGACTGCTGGAGCACCAGGGCGATGCCCGCGAACCGCTTGGCGAACCGGCCGCCGATCTCGTTCTCGAACAGGTTGAATCGGGTTTCCATGACCCCGTCCTCACTCTCGGTGCCGCGTTGACGCACACAAGACGCCGCCGCCCCGGATGCTGTGACGGGGCCCGGGTGTGACGTGGAACACCGGCGGGGGATGTCACAGACCGGCGGTGGCCGGCGTCCTGTGCGCGTGACACCGTCGAAGGCGAACGAGCGGGAGCAGCTGGTCATGAGCGAGTACGGCAGCCACGAACAGGACGCGACGACCGGGGCGGGCGCCGGGGGCGGACGCACGGACCCCGCCACCGAGGCCTTCGTCGCCCATCGCAACCTCCTCTTCACCGTCGCCTACGAGATGCTCGGCTCGGCCGCCGACGCCGAGGACGTCCTGCAGGAGACCTGGTTGCGCTGGGCGGGAGTCGATCTCGGCTCGGTGCGCGACCGGCGCGCGTACCTGGTCCGGATCACCACGCGCCAGGCCCTGACCCGGCTGCGCACGCTCGGCCGCCGCAAGGAGTCCTACGTCGGCGAGTGGCTGCCCGAGCCGTTGCTCACCACGCCCGACGTGGCCGAGGACGTCGAACTGGCCGACAGCGTCTCGATGGCGATGATGCTGGTCATGGAGACGCTCACGCCGACCGAGCGGGCGGTGTTCGTGCTGCGCGAGGTGTTCGGCCTGGAGTACGACGAGATCGCCGAGGCCGTCGACAAGACCCCGGCCGCCGTCCGCCAGACCGCGCACCGGGCCCGCGCCCACGTCGCGGCCAGGCGGCCGCGCGGCGTCGTCTCCCGGACCGAGAGCCGGAACGCGCTCGCCGCGTTCCAGCGGGCGGTCGAGACGGGGGACCTTCAGGGCCTGCTCGACATCCTCGCCCCGGACGTCGTCCTGCTGGGCGACGGCGGCGGCATCAAGCAGGCGATCCTGCGGCCCGTCATGGGCGCCGACAAGGTGGCCCGCCTGATGCTCGGCGGCCTGGTCAAGCTGCCCGTCGCGATGTCGATGCACCCCGCCCAGATCAATGGCCACCCGGCCCTGGTCATCCGCCTCGACGGCGAGCTGGACACGGTGATGGCGGTGCGCTTCGACGACGGCCGCATCTCCGGCCTCTACGCGGTGCGCAACCCCGAGAAGCTCACGCGCATGGAACGGGAGACCGCCCTGCACCGCTGATGCGGGCCGGGGCTCCTACCTCTCGCGCGGCCGATGGTTGAGCTCGTGGGCGATGGCGTCGAGGTCGGCCTGAGGGCTGCGCGGCTCGCAGAGGCAGATCGGCGCTCAGCCATCTCCCGGCCACGGTCCCGTAGCTGGGGCGGGATGTCGAGGAGACTCTTGGTGAGGTGCGGAGTGACCTGCTCGGCCTTGATGCCGCCCGGCAGTGCCACGATGTCCGTGTAGCGGCTGGTGCGCCCGACGAGCGTGGCGACAGCCGAGGACCGGGTGCCCATCACGAGGTCGCCCTCTCATGGCCGGGAGTCTTCTCGGGAGACCGGCGCAGAGCCGGCTTGGCCTCCACCAGGGCGCGCAGAGCGGCCGAAGCGATCTGCCCAGCCGCTCGGCAGACTGCCGGGCCGATTCACCCGCGGGCGATGCCGTGGGGCCACACACCGCCGCTCCGGTACAGAAACCGACCCGCGTGCCGCATCGGTGCCTCCAGCGCCCGCCCGGTCAAGCTGAACGACTGCCTCTCGCGTCGGCGTCTCCAGACCTCATCGTGCTGAGCCGGCGCACACCTTGCCGCCTGGCCGATGTAGAGAGCTATAGTGCTATAGTGCTAGGAGACTAGATATATGGAGGAACCGGTGATTGAGTTCCACCTGAACAGCCGGTCTGGCCTGTCCCCGTACCAGCAGCTGGTCCAGCAGGTGAAGCACGCACTGCGCCTGGGCCTGCTGAAGGAGGGGGATCGGCTGCCGACGGTCAAGGAGGTGGCGAAGCAGATGGCGGTCAACCCGAACACGGTGCTCAAGGCGTACCGGGAGCTGGAACACGACGGTCTGGTGGCCGCCCGCCCCGGCGTCGGGACGTTCGTGACCCGGACACTGGCCGACGCCACGCTCGCCGCGCACGGCCCGTTGCGCAAGGACCTGCAGCGCTGGCTGACCAAGGCCCGGCTGGCCGGGCTCGATGAGGAGAGCATCGAGGCGCTGTTCCTGAACACGTTTCGTAACGCCGCAGGGGAGGACGTAGCGTGAGCGCTGTCTTACGAGCCCAGGGCCTGGGCAAGAGGTACAAGCGGCGCTGGGCGCTGCAGAACTGCGACTTGGACGTCCCCGCCGGCCGGGTGGTCGGCCTGGTCGGCCCCAACGGCGCCGGCAAGTCGACCTTGTTGAACCTGGCCTCCGGCATGCTGTCCCCGACGGTCGGCACCATCGAGGTATGCGGTGGCCGTCCTGCCGAGGGCGTGGAACAGCTGGCCAAGGTCGGCTTCGTCGCCCAGGGCACCCCGACCTACTCCGCGCTGAGCGTCGCCGACCACCTCGACTTCGGCAAGCGCCTCAACCCGAACTGGGACGACGCCGTGGCGCGCGACCGGATCCGTCGCCTCGGTCTGGACCCCAAGCAGCGGGCCGGCAGGCTGTCCGGCGGCCAGCGCGCGCAGCTCGCTCTCACCCTGGGCATCGCCAAGCGCCCGGAACTGCTCATCCTGGACGAGCCGGTCGCGGCGCTGGACCCGCTCGCCCGACGGGAGTTCATGCAGGACCTGATGGAGGCCGTCGCCGAGCACGAGCTGAGCGTCGTGCTCTCCTCCCACCTGGTCTCCGACGTGGAGCGAACCTGCGACTACGTCATCGTCCTGGTCGACTCCCGGGTGCAGGTGGCCGGCGACATCGATGACCTCGTCGCCTGCCACCACCGGCTCACCGGCCCGCGCCGGGACCCGGACACGCTCCCGGCCGGTCAGCACGTCATCACCGCCAGCCACACCGATCGGCAGACCACTCTCCTGGTGCGTACCGACACCGCGGTCCACGATCCGTCCTGGACGGTCAGCCCGCTCGGACTGGAAGACATTGTCCTGGCCTACATGACCCGGCCCGCCGACGCGGTTCGTGACACCCGGCCCGCGCTGGAGGTACTCCGATGATCTGGCTGACCTGGCGCCAGTTCCGCACCCAGGCCGCCGTAATGTTCGCCGCGGTGGCCGCCCTCGCCGCCACCCTCGCGGTCACCGGCCCGCGGCTGGCCGACCTCTACCGAGCTGCCGGCAGCAGCCTGGTGGACCAGGTCTCCAGTTCGGACCAGACCCTCTACTACGCCGGACTGCTGGTCGTGCTCGCCGTGCCCGCGGTCATCGGGATGTTCTGGGGCGCGCCGCTGATCGCCCGTGAACTGGAGACCGGCACCCACTACCTCGCGTGGAACCAGGGTGTCACCCGCACGCGCTGGCTGGCGACCAGGATGGGGCTTGGTGTGGCGGCATCCATGACCGCCGCAGGACTGGCCGTACTCGCGGTGAGCTGGTGGAGCAGCCCCATCGATCGGGCCGTGAACGGCGGTGGCGAGACGGACACGTACTTCGCGCGGCTCGATCCGGTGGCCTTCGCCGCACGGGGTGTCGTGCCCATGGCCCATGCCGCCTTCGCCTTCGTCCTGGGTGTCGCCCTCGGTCTGGTCATCCGCCGCACCCTGCCCGCGATGGCGACCGCGTTCGCCCTCTACGCCGCCGTCCAGATCGTGGTGCCGATGTGGGTCCGGCCCCACCTGGCCGCCCCGGACCGGGCCATCGTGCCGATCGAGCCCGGCGCTCCGATCGGTATCCATGGCGACGCCGAGCGGATCACCGTGCACCTCGAGGAGCCCGGTGCTTGGCTCACCTCGCAACAGACGGTGAACGCCGCAGGTCAGCCGGCCCGCGTGCCGTCGTCCTTCGCGGACTGTCTGCACACCGAGTCGGGCCCGCCCACCATGCGGCAGATCGACGGTTGCGTCACCGACCTCGGCGCTCTGGGCTACAAGCAGCAGACGACGTACCAGCCCGCCGGAAACTTCTGGGCCCTTCAATGGGCCGAGACCGGGCTCTACCTCGGCCTCGCCCTGGCCCTGACCGGGTTCTGCGCCTGGTGGATCCGCCGCCGAGTGACCTGACGGACGCCGGTCCCATGAATCTCCCGGCAGACCGGGAGCGGCCCGAGCCAGGGCTACGGGGCCTACTGGGGCTGGGGCAGCGCGTCTCCGGTCTCCAGCAGCGTCTTGAGCCCGGAGACGAGGGCGGGCCACCCGTGCTGGATCATCTCGCGCGCGGTGCTGCCGCCCTCGAACCCGTCGTGCACGACGGTCAGCTTGACCGTCCCGCTCCCGTCGAGGTCCTCGATCTCGAAGGCGACCTTCGACCGCCGCTCGGCGCTGAGCCTGGCCAGCGTCTCGTCGTCGATCCCGTTGGCCCGGGCCCACTCGGGCGTGAAGGTGTGCCAGGTGTAGGCGAGCCGCCGGTAGGGATCGGACTCGAGCACGACCTGCTCGGGGTCCTCGGTGGCCGCGCCCCGTTCCTTCCAGGCCATGGGCGACCCGGCCACCCAGTCGGTGCCGAACTCCACCCCCCAGTAGCGGCGGGTGAACTCCGGATCGGTCAGGCCCTGCCACAGCCGCTCGGGCGTGGTCCTGATGTAGGTCGTGTACACGAACGCGTTGCTGTCCATGGCGTTGCTCTCCAGCACGTGCTTGAGGTCGGCGAGTGCGTGCACCCGCTCCTGGTCGTAGCGGCTGATCCAGCGTTCGGCGATGGCGTTGATCGGCTCGGCGTTGAGGTAGTGCAACTTCTCCCGGCCCCGCCGCACGGTGGTGACCAGGTTGGCGGCCTCCAGCACCGCGAGATGCTTGCTGACCGACTGCCGAGCCATGTCCAGCCCGGCACACAACTCCCGCAGACTCTGCCCGTTCCGCCCGTTCAGCCGATCCAGCAGCCGCCGCCGGTTCCGGTCACCCAGCGCCTTGAAGACCTCGTCCATCTCCGCCCCTCTGACATGCAGCCCATTGGCTGCCTTTCACGTTAGGCAGCCGGTGAGCTGCATGTCAATCGGGGGTCTCGAAATAGGTGGACACCCTGCGCGTTGGTCGGCGAGCATCCGCAGGTGGCAGATGGAGCCGATCATCAAAGGCCGCTCGCGCGGAGTCCGAAGCGTGTCCGTTTCGTCGAGCTGTCCGGCGGTGTGATGTCCGCTCTGCTCGATGGAGACCTGTCCGGAGCCAGCGGGATGGCCGGTGTTTCACTGACCGAGTACTTCCTTACCGACAGAGCACGATGGCTGTGGCAGTTCCGGCTCGACCAGATGGCCGCCGATCCCGGCCGTGCGCGGTGGATGGTGCGGCAAGCGGTCGTCGGCGAGGGCGGCCTCGTCGTCGGGCATGCCGGATTTCACGGGCCGCCCGACGAGGTCGGCAAGGTCGAGATCGGCTACTCCGTCGCCCCCGACTTCCGCCGCCAGGGGTACGCCCGGTCCGCGTTGACCGAGTTGCTCCGCCGGGCAGCAGCCGAAGCCGCCGTCACGACCGTGCGGGCAACGATCAGCCCCGACAACGTGGCCTCCCTGGCGACGATTTCTGGCTTCGGCTTCGTTGAGGTCGGAGAGCAGTGGGATGAGGAAGACGGTCTCGAACTGGTCTTTGAGGTTCCTGCTCGCCGAATCCCGCCGGCTTGATGGGAAGGCGAGCGCGTGTGGGCTGAGCGGGGCTTCTTGCGCGTCCGTTCAAGCCCCCGCCAACTCGCACCACACAAACTTCCCCCGGTTGCCGTGCCTGGCCAGCGGATGCCACCCCCACACATCGGCGCAGGCCCGCACCAGTCCCAGTCCCCGCCCCTCCTCCATCTCCTCCACCCGCCCGAACGCCGCCGGCGGCTCCGGAGGTTCGGGGTCCGCGTCCCACGCCCCGATCCGCAACGTGCCGGGCGGTGACCAGCGAATGCGGAGGGCGGCGGGGCCCTTGGTGTGCCGTACGGCGTTGGAGACCAGCTCCGTGGCGAGCAGTTCGGCGACATCTACCAGGCGGATCAGTCCGTGCATGGTGAGGATCAGGCGGAGGGTGCGGCGGCTGACGGTGACGGCGCGTAGGTCGTTGGGGATGTAGAGGGAGTACTCCCAGGGCTCGTTTTCGGGCATGCGGGACTCCGTTTTGTACGAGGGGAGGTGAACGCGGACCCGGTGTCATTGCCGCGGCCGTCATGGCAGGACGGGGCGGTGCGCTTCCGGTGGCCCGGTGCCGCACGGTGTGCGTAGCGTCACTGACGGTAGGGCTAACATGTCATACCAAGCAAGCGGGTCGCCTAATCTGACCCCGAACGAGTAGCAGCACCAGGCCCGTTGAACCGAGGAGCCTTCGATGGTCTTGAGGCGAGAAGCCACCGCCCGACAGATGCGCCTGGCGGTCGAGCTGCGCAGGCTTCGTGATGCGGCGGGTCTCACCGCCGCCGAGGCGGCAGCGCTGCTGGGGACGAGTCGGGTTCAGATCAGCCACATCGAGTCCGGGCTCGCAGGTGTGAGCGAAGAGCGGCTGCGTCGCCTCGCTGATCACTACTCGTGCACGGACGAGGAGTTCATCGACGCACTCGTCGTCATGGCGACCGACCGGACGCGTGGTTGGTGGGAGGAGTACCGAGGCCTACTGCCTACTCCCTTTCTCGACCTGGCCGAGTTGGAGCACCACTCAACGTTCCGGTCCGACGTGGAGTTGCTCATCATTCCTGGACTGCTTCAGACCGAGGCCTACGCCCGTGCTGCCTTCTCTTCAAGGGTCCCCGAACTTCCCTATGAGGAAAGAGAGCTGCGCGTACGCCATCGCATGGAACGCAAGGTCGTCCTCGAAGGTCCGGATCCCGCGCCGTACGAGGCCGTCATCCACGAAGCGGCGTTGCGTATCAGGGTCGGGGATCGAGCCACCGCACGGACCCAGCTCGCTCGTGTCCTGGAACTCTCTGAAGCGGATCACACCACCGTGCGGGTCATCCCCTTCGATCTGGATGGTTTCGGTGGGGCCTGGAGTCCCATGATGCTGGCGGGCGGGGGCGTGCCGAAGCTGGACACGGCTGTCCGCGACGCACCTCACGGCACGGGTTTCATCGATGCCGAAGCACAACTAGCCGTCTTTCGAACGGTCTTCCGTAATGTGGAGGCCGTGTCACTCGACCCCAGTCGTTCGCGTGACTTCATCCAAAGACTGGCCAAGGAACTGTGAGGCTCCGTGACTACCCCTGACCAGTGGCGAAAGTCGTCCTACTCCGGCGGCGGCGATGGCAACAACTGCGTGGAAGTCGCAACCCTTCCCACCATCACCGCCGTCCGCGACAGCAAGGCCCCCACCCGGGCCACCCTCGCCTTCCCGCCGGAGGCCTTCGCCCCCTTCCTCGAAGCCCTCAAGACGCAGCCGCCCCGCTCCTGATCATCCCTGCCGTACCTGCGGAACTCCGACCCGCACACCGTGCGCACCTAGGGCATGCCGCTAAACGGGAGTCTGGTCAGCGGTCCATCCAGTGCGGCACCCACACGTCGTCCGGGATGCGCCGCCTTGAGGAGCGCAGATGGTCGCGTAGCGCGGTCAGCACGGGGTGCTGGTCTCCGGTCCGGGACAACACCATGTGCGTGTACACCGGGTCGGTTCGCGCAACGGAGGTCAGCCGTGATCTTGCAGGGAGTGACCATCGGCGCCGGTGCGGTGGTCGCTGCCGGTGCGGTGGTCAGTCGTGATGTTCCTGCCCGCACGCTGGTCGCGGGAGCCCCCGCCCGGGTGATCAAGACGATCGACTGAGCCCGGCCGGACCACCGGGCCGTGCCATCCTGACCACCGGAAACGACAGCACACGCACCTGGGGAGGGACTCGTGGCCGCCGACTACTACTGCGCCGACAGCGAGAACGGCGACCACATCGACGACCCGTCCGAGGATGCCCTCTTCATGCTCATCAGCGATCTCAACGGCAGGGACAACACCTTCGTCGTGATCCAGCCCGACGAGGACGATCCCGTCTGGTTCGCCTCCATCGCCCTGCTGGACCAGGGCGGCTACGAGATCGTCCGCCGCGACACCACCCACCGCGAACACGACGTCACCGTCGAGTCCAACATCGACCGGATCGCGGGCGACCTCACCAAGTGGCTGGCCGCCCGCGCTTCCTGACACGCGGCCGAGGGTGCCCGATCTCGGGATCTCGGTGGACGACGACCTCAGTCCCCGGCGGCGCGCGCGAAGGTCACGAAGGACGCGCCGCTGTCGAGCACGGTGTGGCCGGTGAGTCGCCAGCCGCGTGGATCGAACGTGGCCTTGTCGGAGAAGAGCGGGATTCCGGCGCCGATGGTCAGCGGCGCCATCTTGAGGATGAGCTGGTCGATCTCGCCGTACAGGGCGCCGGCCAGTTCCGCGCCGCCGATCAGCCAGATGTCCTTGCCGTCCTCCTGCTTCAACTGCCGCACCTTGTCCACAGGGTCGCCGGCGACCAGTTCGACGGCCGGGTCCGGGCTCTCGGTGAGGGTCCGGGAGAAGACCAGGTGACGTAGGTGGGGATAGGCGTCGGTGATGCCCGCCTTGAGGCCTATCTCGTAGCTGCGCCGTCCTTCCAGGACGGTGTCGAAGTGCGTGCCGGGCGCGGTGACGGACAGCGCCGCCCGCGCCTGGACGGGCAGGGTCTCCGGGTACTCCGTCACCAGGTGCCGGATGTAGTCCTCGGGGATAGGCCAGAAGCCGCCCGGCCCCGTGGGGTCGGCGCCGTCCGGGCCCGCGATGAAACCGTCCAGCGTGGTGGCGATGTAGTACACGAGCTTTCGCACGCGGTGCTCCTTCTTCTGGGTCTGCACGATCCGAGCGGGCTCAGGAGGGGTCCGGTGTGGTCCATTCGACGAGCTGGACGACGACCCCATTGGGGTCGGTGACCTGGAACAGGCGTTCACCCCACGGCTCTTCGCGCAGCGGCATCGTGATGTCGACGCCCTCGGAACGCAGTCGCTTCTCCTCCGCTTCGAGGCCGGTGACGGTGAAGGCGAGGATCAGTCCGTCGGCGTGCCGGTCGCGCTGGTCGGGCGGCAGGACGTCGATGCCCCGCCGGAGCAGGACGATGTCGACGGCGGCATCGTCACGCGTGAGGGAGGCGAATCCCTCGGCCGCGGCCTGTTCCTGGTAGCCGAGGTGCTCGGTGAAGAAGCGGCGGGAGGCGGCGATGTCTTCGACCGTGAGCGAGACGGTGGAGGCGGTGATCCGCAAGAGGGGTTCCCTTCCCAGAGGCTGATCTTACGTCGGTAGTAAGATTACTCCCATGCGCTCAGTGCTGTAAACATATTTTTGCTACGGAGGTAAGATTCGCCTCATGGAGACGAGGACGAGCCCCCCGGCGAGTGCCACCGCAGTCGACGCCACCCCCGCCCCACCGGGCCTGCGGGAGGCGAAGAAGCAGGAGACGCGACAGCTGATCTCCGACCACGCGACCCGGCTCTTCATCGAGCAGGGCTTCGAGAACACCACCATCGCCGAGATCGCGGCGGCGGCCCGCGTCGCGAAGAAGACGGTGACCAACTACTTCGCGCGCAAGGAGGACTTGGCCCTCGATCACCAGGACGAGTTCAGCGCCACGCTGGCGCGCACCGTGGCCTCCCGCCACCCCGGGGAGTCCGCCCTCGCGGCGCTTCGCCGTGCCTTCGAGGCATCCGTCGCGGCGCAGGACCCGGTCGCCGGATTCGCCGGCCCGGAGTTCTCCCGCATGGTCGCCGACAGCCCCACGTTGTCGGCGTGCCTGCGCAACCTGCACGACCGGCGCGAGCAGGCGCTGGCCGAGGCCCTCGCCGAGGCCGTCGGCGCGCGGCCGGACGACGACGACATGACGGTCCGCACGGTCGCCGGGCTGCTCGGCGCCGTGCACCGCGTCCTGTTCCAGCGCATCCAGGACCTGACCCTGGCCGGGCACACGCACGACGAGATCGCCAAGACCGTCGCGAAGGAAGCGGCACGCTCCTTCGACCTTCTCGAACCGGCCATCCACGACTACGCGATCGCGTGAGGCCGGGAGCGCCGAGGGCAAAAAAACAGTCCCCGGTAGTGCTGCACGTGTCCTGAAGCCTCAGTCGTCACTGCTGCCTCGGTATCGCGCCGGCTTGCCGGGGGCCTGAACCGCATCCTGTCCGCGTCACTCCGCCGGCTAGACGTCCTCGTCGACTTCGTGACCCTTTCGGTGTTGCCGTCTGATAACCACTACTACGCCCTTTCCGTCCTGAGTCAATAGGTCTTAGGTAAATCTTTCGAATCCTGGCTGTCAGCGGCTCCCGGTAGCCTCCTTTCAGGACTCGGAACGGAGACGCGAAGGGGCAGGTGGGGCGGTGTCCGGCGCGGGAAGTGGTGCGGACCGGGGGAGCCGGCCGGGCCTCGCCGAGGTCACCGGCGTCCTGGAACGCATCACGTACGCCAACGAGGAGAACGGCTACACGGTCGCCCGTGTCGACACCGGCCGGGGCGCCGGTGACCTGCTCACCGTCGTCGGTGCGCTGCTCGGTGCGCAGGCCGGGGAGTCCCTGCGGATGGAGGGACGCTGGGGGTCGCATCCCCAGTACGGCAAGCAGTTCCACGTCGAGAACTACACGACCCTCCTGCCGGCCACCATCCAGGGCATCCGGCGCTACCTCGGCTCCGGCCTGGTCAAGGGCATCGGGCCGGTCTTCGCCGACCGGATCACCCAGCACTTCGGGCTGGACACGCTCACCATCATCGAGGAGGAGCCCAAGCGGCTCATCGAGGTCCCCGGCCTCGGACCCAAGCGGACCAAGAAGATCGCCGACGCCTGGGAGGAGCAGAAGGCGATCAAGGAGGTCATGGTCTTCCTCCAGACCGTCGAGGTGTCGACGTCGATCGCGGTCCGCATCTACAAGAAGTACGGCGACGCGTCCATCTCCGTCGTGAAGAACCAGCCCTACCGGCTCGCCGCCGACGTCTGGGGCATCGGCTTCCTCACCGCCGACAAGATCGCGCAGTCGGTCGGGATTCCTCACGACAGCCCGGACCGGGTGAAGGCGGGGCTGCAGTACGCGCTCTCGCAGGCGACCGACCAAGGGCACTGCTATCTCCCCGAGGAGAAGCTCATCGCCGACGCGGTGAAGCTGCTCCAGGTGGACACCGGCCTCGTCATCGAGTGCCTCGCCGAACTGGCGGCCGAGCCGGAGGAGGACGGCGACGACCCCGGCGTGGTGCGCGAGCGGATCCCCGACCCGGAGGGCGGCGACCCCGTCACCGCCGTCTACCTCGTCC
Source organism: Streptomyces sp. NPDC056128 (assembly GCF_042263835.1). Classification (NCBI taxonomy): domain Bacteria; kingdom Bacillati; phylum Actinomycetota; class Actinomycetes; order Kitasatosporales; family Streptomycetaceae; genus Streptomyces; species Streptomyces sp. NPDC056128. Next base: position 118,103 of record NZ_JBHJVQ010000002.1, read on the forward strand.
CGTTCCACCGCGCCGAGCTGTCCCTCTCCGCTCAACTGCTGCGCCTCCTGCGCACCGACGAGGACCGGATGCCCGGCTTCCGGGACGTGGCGTGGGACAAGGCGCTCCGCTGGCTCGGCACCCGCACCGGCGCCGACCTCGCGCCCGAGCAGGAGGCGGCCGTGAAGCTGGCGCTCACCGAGAAGGTCGCCGTCCTCACCGGCGGACCGGGCTGCGGCAAGTCCTTCACCGTCCGGTCCATCGTCGAACTGGCCCGCGCCAAGAAGGCGAAGGTCGTCCTCGCCGCCCCGACCGGCCGCGCCGCCAAGCGCCTCGCCGAGCTGACCGGCACAGAAGCGTCCACGGTCCACCGGCTGCTGGAGCTCAAGCCCGGCGGAGACGCCGCCTACGACCGGGACCGGCCGCTCGACGCCGACCTCGTCGTGGTCGACGAGGCGTCGATGCTGGACCTCCTCCTCGCCAACAAGCTGGTCAAGGCCGTACCGCCCGGCGCGCACCTGCTCTTCGTCGGGGACGTCGACCAGCTCCCCAGCGTGGGCGCGGGAGAGGTGCTCAGGGATCTGCTGGCCCCCGGCAGCCCGGTCCCGGCCGTCCGGCTCACCCGCGTGTTCCGGCAGGCGCAGCAGTCGGGCGTGGTCACCAACGCCCACCGCATCAACGGCGGGCAGCACCCCGTTACCGACGGCATGAAGGACTTCTTCCTCTTCGTCGAGGACGACACGGAGGAGGCCGGCCGCCTCACCGTGGACGTCGCCGCCCGCCGCATCCCCGCCAAGTTCGGCCTCGACCCGCGCCGGGACGTGCAGGTCCTCGCTCCCATGCACCGCGGACCGGCCGGCGCGGGCACGCTGAACGGGCTGCTGCAGCAGGCCGTCACCCCGGGCCGCCCCGACGTGCCGGAGAAGCGGTTCGGCGGCCGTGTCTTCCGGGTCGGCGACAAGGTCACCCAGATTCGCAACAATTACGAGAAGGGTGAGAACGGCGTCTTCAACGGCACCGTCGGCGTGGTCACCTCACTCGACCCGGTGGACCAGCGCCTCACCGTACTGACGGACGAGGACGAGGAGGTTCCGTACGAATTCGACGAACTGGACGAACTGGCCCACGCCTACGCGGTGACCATCCATCGCTCGCAGGGGAGCGAGTACCCGGCGGTCGTCATCCCCGTGACCACCGGCGCCTGGATGATGCTCCAGCGGAACCTGCTGTACACGGCGGTCACCCGGGCCAAGAAGCTGGTCGTCCTCGTCGGTTCCCGCAAGGCGATCGGACAGGCGGTGCGCACGGTCTCGGCCGGACGGCGCTGTACGGCGCTCGACTTCCGGCTGGCGGGCCCTCGCCCCTGAAACCTTTCGGTAAACCTCCTGACCCGTGTGAAAAAAATGATCGATCAAACGAGTCGTAAAGGTCACAGAGCACTTCCGGAAGGGGGAAAGAGGGGGCAGGATGAGCAAGTTGGCGGCACTGAGTGCCGCCAATAGGCCCGATGGTCGACCCCGAGTGCACTCTCCTGAGCCAAGTGGGGGATGGTAGAGACAGTCAGGGCACCTCGAAGATGAGGCACTACGTCGGTGAGGGAAGACGTGAGCGAGCACACCAACAACTCGGTAGTACTGCGGTACGGCGACGACGAGTACACCTACCCGGTGATCGACAGCACCGTCGGCGACAAGGGCTTCGACATCGGGAAGCTCCGCGCCCAGACCGGTCTGGTGACGCTGGACAGCGGCTACGGCAACACCGCCGCCTATAAATCCGCCGTTACGTACCTGGACGGCGAGGCCGGCATCCTCCGGTACCGCGGCTACCCGATCGAGCAGCTGGCCGAGCGCTCCTCCTTCGTGGAGGTCGCCTACCTGCTGATCAACGGCGAGCTGCCCACCGTCGACGAGCTCTCCTCGTTCAAGGACGAGATCACGCAGCACACCCTGCTGCACGAGGACGTCAAGAACTTCTACAAGGGCTTCCCGCGCGACGCCCACCCGATGGCCATGCTGTCGTCGGTGGTCTCGGCGCTGTCGACCTTCTACCAGGACAGCCACAACCCGTTCGACGAGCGCCAGCGCAACCTTTCCACCATCCGGCTGCTCGCGAAGCTTCCGACGATCGCGGCCTACGCGTACAAGAAGTCGATCGGCCACCCGTTCGTCTACCCGCGCAACGACCTCGGCTACGTCGAGAACTTCCTGCGGATGACCTTCTCCGTCCCGGCGCAGGAGTACGAGCTCGACCCGATCGTCGTCTCCGCCCTGGACAAGCTGCTGATCCTGCACGCGGACCACGAGCAGAACTGTTCGACCTCCACGGTCCGCCTGGTCGGCTCCTCGCAGGCGAACATGTTCGCCTCGATCTCCGCCGGCATCAACGCGCTCTGGGGCCCGCTGCACGGCGGCGCCAACCAGTCGGTGCTGGAGATGCTGGAGGGCATCCGCGACGCCGGCGGTGACGTCGACTCCTTCATCCGCAAGGTGAAGAACAAGGAGGACGGCGTCCGTCTGATGGGCTTCGGCCACCGGGTCTACAAGAACTTCGACCCGCGCGCCAAGATCATCAAGGCCGCCGCGCACGACGTCCTCTCGGCCCTCGGCAAGTCCGACGAGCTGCTGGACATCGCCCTGAAGCTGGAGGAGCACGCGCTCTCCGACGACTACTTCGTCTCGCGCAGCCTCTACCCGAACGTCGACTTCTACACCGGTCTGATCTACCGGGCCATGGGCTTCCCGACCGAGATGTTCACGGTCCTGTTCGCCCTCGGCCGCCTTCCGGGCTGGATCGCCCAGTGGCACGAGATGATCAAGGAGCCGGGTTCCCGCATCGGCCGCCCGCGCCAGATCTACACAGGCGTCGTCGAGCGCGACTTCGTCCCGGTCGAGGAGCGCTGAGCCGCAAGGCACCCCCGCACGCGCACCAGGAGAGTCCCGCACCGCCTCGAGCGGTACGGGACTCTCTCGTGTCCGGAGTGTTCGCGCACCGGGACGTCCGTGTCCCGGAACAGCAGAAGGCGCCCTGGCGCCGGTCCCCCCACGGGCCGACGATCCAGGGCGCCTTCCCATGTCCCGGTGCGGATTCCCCCCACGGGATCCGGCCGGGCGTCTGTGAGGACAGCGCCTGAATTCGCTGTGTCGTGCTCGTACGTGTCGTACGCGTACGTGTCATGCGTTCGTACGTGTCGTGCGGTCTGCCGGGACAACGCACGCCCGGGAGGGCCGCTCAAAGCTTCCCGGTGTACGTGTCCCGGCAACGCAGCTCTGGGAAAGTCCCCCAAGACATCCCCAGATGCCAGGTGACGCCCCCCAAGACGCTCCCTGACATCGCCAACTTAGACCTTCGAACCCCTTCGATGGTTACGTTCGCATCACTGTGATCTGCGTCTCTTGCAGACGCTGACCGAGACCCCAGCGTAAGGAAGATGCGCGAGCCTTGTGAAGAGCTTATGTGAGGTACGTGCCGGACTCCAGAGGGGCCACCGCATCGAGACCTCAGTGAAACGCCCGCAGCCGCAGGCTGTTGGTGACCACGAAGACCGAGGAGAAGGCCATCGCCGCCCCCGCGATCATCGGGTTGAGCAGCCCGGCGGCGGCCAGCGGCAGCGCGGCGACGTTGTAGCCGAAGGCCCACACGAGGTTTCCCTTGATCGTCGTGAGGGTCCGCCGGGACAGCCGGATCGCGTCCGCCGCCACCCGAAGGTCGCCGCGGACCAGCGTCAGGTCGCCCGCCTCGATCGCCGCGTCCGTCCCCGTGCCCATCGCCAGCCCCAGATCGGCGGTGGCGAGCGCGGCCGCGTCGTTGACGCCGTCCCCGACCATGGCGACCGTCCGGCCCTCGGCCCGCAGCCGCTCCACCACGGCGACCTTCTCCTCGGGCAGCACCTCGGCGATCACCTCGTCGATGCCGACGGCGGCGGCGACGGACTCCGCGACGCGCCGGTTGTCGCCGGTCAGCAGCACGGGCGTGAGGCCCAGCCGCCGCAGCTCGGCCACCGCCTCGGCGCTGGTCTCCTTGACGGCGTCCGCCACGGCGAGGACCCCGCGCGCCGCGCCGTCCCAGCCGACCACGACAGCCGTACGGCCCCCGCTCTCGGCCTCGTCCCTGGCACGGGCCACCTCGGGCGGCAGCTCGTCGTGGAGGCGCCCCACGGCCACCTCACGGCCCTCCACGCGACCGCGCACGCCGCGCCCGGGGACGTTCACGAAGTCCCCGACGTCCGGCAGCGGGCCGACCCGCTCCTCGGCGCCGGCCGCGATCGCGCGGGCCACCGGGTGCTCGGAGGCGTGCTCGACGGCGCCCGCGAGCCGCAGCACCTCCTCCTCGCCGGTGCCCTCGGCGGCGTACACCTCGTGCAGGGCCATCCGGCCGGTGGTGACGGTGCCGGTCTTGTCCAGGACGACCGTGTCGACCCGCCGGGTGGACTCCAGGACCTCGGGCCCCTTGATGAGGATGCCGAGCTGGGCGCCCCGGCCGGTGCCCACCATGAGGGCGGTCGGCGTGGCGAGGCCCAGCGCGCACGGGCAGGCGATGATCAGTACGGCGACGGCGGCGGTGAACGCGGCGACGGTGTCCCCGGTCGCCCCCAGCCACCCGCCGAAGGTGGCGGCGGCGATCAGCAGCACGACGGGCACGAAGACCCCGGACACCCGGTCGGCCAGCCGCTGCACCTCGGCCTTGCCGCTCTGCGCGTCCTCCACGAGCCGCGCCATCCGGGCCAGCTGCGTGTCGGTGCCGACGCGGGTCGCCTCGACCACCAGCCGGCCCCCGGCGTTGACCGTGGCGCCCGTGACGGCGTCGCCGACGCCCACGTCGGCCGGCACGGACTCGCCGGTCAGCAGTGAGGCGTCCACCGCCGAGGCGCCCTCGGTCACCGTCCCGTCGGTGGCGATCTTCTCGCCCGGCCGGACGACGAACCGGTCGCCCACCGCCAGCCGGGCCACCGGTATCCGCACCTCGCGGCCCTCGCGGAGGACGGCGACGTCCTTCGCGCCCAGCTCCATCAGCGCCCGCAGCGCGGCCCCGGCCCGGCGCTTGGAGCGGGCCTCCAGCCAGCGTCCGAGCAGGAGGAAGACGGTGACCCCGGCCGCGGCCTCCAGGTAGATGACGGAGGCGCCGTCGGTGCGGGAGACGGTGAGGTCGAAGCCGTGCCGCATGCCCGGCATGCCCGCGTCCCCGAAGAAGAGCGCCCACAGCGACCAGCCGAACGCCGCGAGCGTGCCGAGCGAGACCAGCGTGTCCATGGTGGCGGCGCCGTGCCGGACGTTGGCCCAGGCGGCGCGGTGGAAGGGCAGCCCGCCCCAGACGACGACCGGCGCGGCCAGGGTGAGCGAGAGCCACTGCCAGTTGTCGAACTGGAGCGCCGGGACCATCGCGAGCAGCACCACGGGGGCGGCGAGCAGGGCGGAGACGATCAGACGTCCGCGCAGGGCGGCCGACTCGGGATCGGCGTCGTGTCCGGATGCCGCCGCGTCCTCGGGGCCCTCGGGCTCCGGCGGCGGCGCGGGCTCCTCGGCGGTGTACCCGGTGCGTACGACGGTGGTGATCAGGTCGGCGACCGTGGTGGTCGCCGGGTGGGTGATCCGGGCCTTCTCGGTCGCGTAGTTCACCGTGGCGGTCACGCCGTCCATGCGGTTGAGCTTCTTTTCGACCCGGGCCGCGCAGGCGGCGCAGGTCATCCCGCCGATGAGCAGCTCGACCTCGGCGAGGTCCGGTTCGGCGGCCTGGGCGGCCTTGGCGGTGTCCGCGGTGGTGCTGGTCATGGTCCGGGCTCCAGACGGGTCCGGCCGGACCGTGCGCGGCCCGGCCGGAGGGACGGTGGCTGCTGCGGGGCGCCGTGGCGCCGGTGCTCAGGCCCGGCCGACGAGCTCGAAGCCGGCCTCGTCCACGGCGGCGCGTACGGCGTCGTCGTCCAGCGGTGCCCCGGAGACGACGGTGACCTCGCCGGTGGACGCGACGGCCTGCACCGAGGCGACGCCCGCGATCTCGGAGATTTCGCCGGAGACGGCGCCCTCGCAGTGTCCGCAACTCATTCCGCTCACCTTGTAGACGGTGGTGACGGAGCCCTGGGTGTCGGTCTGGGCGGTCATGTCGTTACTCCTCGTCGGGGTGTGCACGGCGGGTACCCGTGGTCCAGCGTGGACCACTTACCCTCCACTGTACCCCTAGGGGGTATGGAAACGGACCTCACCCGGCCTCACCCGACCTCACCCGTCACCCGCGACGCCTCCGTGCGCGGCCCACTCGTGGTCGAGGACCGCCATCAGTACGTCGTCCACCCACACGCCGTCGCGCAGCGCCGCCTCCCGGCGTATCCCCTCCACCACGAAGCCGGCCTTCTCGTACACCCGGCGGGCCCGCGTGTTGTGGGCGTAGACCTCCAACTGGACGCGGTGCAGGCCGACCCGCTCGAAGGCGTGGCCGACGATGAGCCGGGTCGCCTCGCTGCCCAGCCCCCGGCCGCGGCCCCGGGCCCCGATGAGGGTGCGGAAGACGCAGCTGCGGGCGGCCGGGTCCCAGTCGTACAGGACGACCTCGCCGACCAGTTCGCCGGTCGCGCGGTCGGTGACGGCGAGGTCGAGGCGGTCGGGGTCGGCGGTGCGCACGCCGTACCAGGAGCGCAGCCGTTCCCGGGTGATCTCGGTGCTGGGCTCGAACGTGAAGCGGACGACCTCGGGGTCGTTGACGATCTCCCACATCACGTCCGCGTCCCGCGCGGTGAACGGCCGCAGGACGGCCCGCTCGCCGGTGAGGACGGGTTTCGCTGAGAAGTCCATGGGCGGCACTGTGCCCCACGCGGCGGTGGGGCACAGAACGGTTTTCTCCCGCGCGGCCCGGCCCGGCTACCGGTTCCGGTTGCGCGGCCGGGACGCCACCCAGGCCCGGATCGTGTCCGCGTACCAGTAGGGCTTGCCGCCCTCCACGTGGTCGGGCGGCGGCAGCAGCCCGTGCTTGCGGTAGGACCGCACGGTGTCGGGCTGCACCCGGATGTGGGCCGCGATGTCCTTGTAGGACCAGAGCCTTCGGTCGGTCACTAGTCGCACCTCCCCGCGCGCGCCGCGGCGGCGGCCGGGGACGGCCACCGGGGGGAGCCGGGCGCTGCGCTGGCGATCACCAAGCGTGTGCCGGGTGAACGACTGAGAGTGGTGGCCGGAGAGGGGCCGTGCGCGCCTGTGACGGAAGATCCGTGGAGGCGCGACAGTTGTGACACGACGGTGGTACTTGTGACACGGTCGTGGCCGAATCTGCAATCTCCGCCGCTTGTCGGTTTGTCTTGAAATGCAGGGCGCCTGAAGACTAGTGCCCGAGGGTGGCTTCGAAGGCGGTACCCATAACTCTGGTGGGTCCCTTGCGTTTGATGGGTGCGGGTGAGTGCCCGCGAATTGTCAGGAAGGCAAAACCCATGGGACTGGCTACCCGAAACGGTGTACTCGCCGCCGCCGCGTCCGGCGTGATGGCCCTGGCACTACCGGTGTCCTCCGCCCTCGCGGCCGACGGAGCCGGCGCCGACGCTGCGGCGGAAGGCTCGCCCGGGCTGCTCTCCGGCAACGCCATCCAGCTCCCGGTGGACGTGCCGGTGAACATCTGCGGCAACACGGTGGACGTCGCGGGGTTGCTCAACCCGGCCGCGGGCAACTCCTGCGCGAACAAAGACGTTGCGAAGACCGACAGTTCGCAGGACAGCAGCGGACAGGCGTCCTCCAGCGGGGCGTCGGCTCAGAGCCACACTGCCGATTCGCCCGGGCTGCTCTCCGGCAACGGCCTTCAGCTCCCGGTCGACTTGCCGGTGAACGTGTCCGGGAACAGTGTCAGTGTGGTCGGCCTGGGCAACCCGGTCTTCGGCAACGAGTCGGTCAACGGCCCCGACGACCAGGCCCGCCCGGCCCCGAGCACCCCGGCCCCGAACACCCCGTCCCCGAAGCCTGCCGCACCGGAGCCTGCGGTCCCGAGCACCCCGGCCGCGGAGACTCCGGCCGACGTCCGGACCCAGCCCGGCTCTGAGCCGGCCGCGTCCGTGCTGGCCGATACCGGAGCGGACCTCACGGTCGGCGCCGTCGCCGGGAGTGCCGCGCTCCTCATTGCGGGTGGTGTCCTGTACCGCCGCTTCCGCCCGGACCCCACCCGCTGACCCGGACGCGGCACCGAACGGGCACCGGAAGGTATGTCGACTCCTTCCGGTGCCCATTGCGTGTCGGCGATCCTCTGTGGCCGCACTGACCCCGGCAGTTGGCCGGGGGAGACGTCAGAGCGCCTGGCTGTTGCAGCCCATGTCGGAACCGAGGTGGTTCTGCTGTGCGCCCGGGTTGCCTTCGCCGTTCAGGATGTTGCCCGCCAGGCCGGTGAGGGCGCCGACGCTGCCGAGCACCTCGATGTTCATGTCGTGCGAACGGCACTCGATGCCCTGCGTGATGTCGAGGTCGCTGCCCCAGTCATCGGCGACGGCAGTGGTGGCGGTGAGGCCGCTGACGCTGCCGAGGATGGCGCTCACGAGGACTGCCTTCTGAAAGGTGCGCATGGGTTCTCCGTTGGTCGAGCGGATGGGGTGTCAGAACAGAGGAGTGGTGCGGGCGGCTGCGCCGGAGGGCCGTCAGCCGAGTCGGGGGAGCCCCAGTTGGCCGAGCGGGGGTGCCGCGACCTGTCCGAGGCCGACCGGGGACAGCTGCGGTGCGTCCGCCGGCGAGATGTGCGGGTTGAGGATCGGGTTCACCTGAGGGTTGACCTGCGGGTTCAACTGGGGGGCGACCTGCATCGGGGGCTCTGCCCCGAAGGCTTGGGGCATGTCCACCTGGGGGGCGACCTGCGGCATCACCTGTGGCACGACCTGTGGCACGACCTGCGGCTGCGCGGGGGCGGCCTGGGGCGGCTGCATGGGGGCCTGCTGCATGGGGGCCGCCTGCGGCTGGTAAGGCGAGGTGGAGGCCTGTGCCGTCCCGTGCGAGGAGGCCGCGGCGTAGGCGTGGCCCGTCTGCTGGGGTGCCGGCGGAGCGTACTGCTGGGGTGCCGGCTGGGCGTACGGCTGAGGGGCCGGCTGAGCGTACGGCTGAGGTGCTGGCTGGGCGTACTGCTGGGGCGCCGGCTGTGCGTACGGCTGAGGTGCCGGCTGGGCGTACTGCTGTTGGTGCGGCGTGGCGGTGGCCTGAGCCGTTCCCTGCGTCCCGGCCGCGGCGTAGGGGCCGGTTGGCTGGGGCGGCGGGGCGGCGTGCGTGGCCGGGTAGTCGGGAGCCGATGCTGGAGCGGCACCGACTTGTCCGACGGGTGCGGCGTGGCTGGCGCCGGCGCCGGCGGCGGTCAGACCGCCGGCTGCTGCCACCACGAGCGCGACCTTGTGAAGCTTGCGCATGAAACCCTCGGCCCTTCGATACCTGAACTGGAAATCCACTGAATTCAGCGCGCTCACGCGTGCAGTCGGCGCGATACTCGCACCGCATCGTCAGCAGCGGTCAAAGTGGAGCCGCTGCCCTCCGTACGTGGAACGAGGGTTTCCTCATCCTGGTCACGGCACATGAAAGCCCGTCACCCATTTGCCGCTGCCTGAAAGGGAGTTGGTGGCAGGCTCGTGCGCCCCTTGCGTCAAATGGGTGACGGCGGCACTGCACCCGTATCTGGGCTCTCGCCCACCTCGTTCCGCACGGGGCAAGCAGAACAACTGCACTGCCGCATCGAGCATTTCGCCAAGTCCGTGCACAGGTCAATGAAGGGCCAAAGGATTTCATGCGCAAGCTTCAGCACGTCGCGCTCATCGTCGCAGCGGCCGGCGGTCTGACCGCCGCCGGGGCCGGCCCCAGCGCCGCTGTGACTCCGGTCGGCCACAACGGGGCTGTGCCGACGCCCGTTTCGCAGCCGGACGCCCAGGCCGCCTCGGCCAGTTCGGCGCAGGCGTCCGCGCAGACGTACGGCTCGCCGGCGCCGCAGCAGGCGGCTCCCCAGCGGGGTACCGCGGTCAGCCCGCAGGTCAACCCTCAGCTGAACCCGCAGATCAGCCCGCAGATTTCTCCGCAGGCCCCGCAGCCGAAGCAGGGCGGCCCGGTGCACCAGAACAACCTGTTCCGTCCGTCCCAGGAGTGCAGCCCGCAGAACCTGCTCGCCGCCAATGTGCCGGTCGCGCTGCTCGCCGCCTCCCAGACCCGGGGCGTCGACTGCACCCAGGCCAACAGCCAGGCGAACTCCCTCGCCAGCGCGCAGGCGCAGTAGCGCGGTCGGCGGCCGGGCGTCGTGGCCCGGCAGCGCGCGATAGGTCTTTCGGGTGCATTTGCCGCGTCACCACAAGAGCGGCGCGTCGCTGCCCGTTTTGTTCATATTTCGCATTATTCTCCTGTAACTGTACAAAGTCGATCTCTCGCGGATCGCACCCACTCACCTCACCGGAGATGAAATGCGCAAGCTTCGCAACGTTGCCGTCCTGGTCGCCGCGCTCGGCAGCATCGGGCTCGTGGGCGGTACGGCCCACGCCGACCAGGGCCATGGCGGCGAGGGCGACAAGTTCAAGATCTCGCAGAGCTCGCAGTGCAAGTCGCACGACCTGAACCTCGACATCCTCGGCCAGGTCGGCATCCTCAACGGCCTGCTGGGCAACGGGCTCAACGGCGAGGGCAACCCGGGTGCCCAGTCCACCCACCTCGGTTCCACCATGGGCTGCAACAACAGCGCCTTCTGACATTCCGGGCCGGCGCCACGGCGTCAGCCAGTGAACGGTCCCGGCACCGGGCCCTCAGGGCAAGGCGCCGGGACCGTTTTCGCATCAGCCTTCGCTGCCGTACCAAAGTCGATCGTTCTCTACCTCACTCCACCGGAGATGACATGCACAACCTCCGCATGGCCGCCGTCCTCGTCGCCGCGTTCGGGAGCGCTGGACTCCTGGGTGTCGGCACAGCCCATGCCGACCAGGGCGGCAACGGCGGCTACACCATCAGCCAGACCAGCAGCTGCGGGTCGCACGACAGCAACATCGACATCCTCGGCCAGGTGGGCATCGGCAACGGCCTGGGCGGCAACCTGCTGAACGGCGAGGGCAGCCCGGGCGCGCAGAAGACGTCCCTGGGCTCGACGATGGGCTGCAACAACAAGGTCGGCGGCTGAAGACTGGCCCACAGACGTGGGCTGCGGGCGTCCCGGCTACGGGACGCCCGCTTCGGCATGAGCGCCCCGTGGGCGCCGGCGTTCGTTCGCGGCGGCATGGCTGCGGGCGCGCAAAGAAATGCCGGGCCGGGAATGATCCCGGCCCGGCATTCGCCGGCAGCGCTCACACGAAGTGCGGCTTCTTGAACGCCTCCGGCAGCTTCGCCGTGTTGGAGCAGTCCACCACCGGCCCGGCACTGGCCGACCCTCCGTCGCCCAGCAGCTGGTGCTCCTGGAACACCACGTTCGGCCGGTCGGTCGTCGAGCAGCGCTGCTCCTGCCTGAGGATGTGCTCGCCGTCCTTTTCGATACGGGTCTCGCTCTTGCGGACGCAGACCCCGTCCCTGCTCTCGCAGTCACCGGCGCCTCCGTCTGCGTACGCGTGCCCGGCGCCGGCACAGAGGACGGCGAGACTTCCGACGATCCCCGAGATGGCGGCGATCTTCCGCGGAGTGAACATGTGCTGCATTCCTTTACCGGATGAGGCCCGGGCGCTGGTTGCCGTTGACCGGTGTGCGCCCGGGCCCGTGAAGGTGTCGGAGCCGATCAGTTGGCGCCTGGACGCGCTGTGAGCTGCGGCCGGCGGCCGAATTGGCCGCAGCCCGGACGCGCACACTGATCAACCGTGGCGCGTCCGGGCTGCGTTCGCCACGGGCCGGTGAGCCCATGGCGGCACCGAGAGAATGAACTCTCGGTAGCGTCTTTACTGGCCTTCGCCCTCGTGGCCGTAGTGCTCGGGCTCGGCGTGCCTCTCCTGCTCCGGCTCGGCCTTCGGCTGCGCCGGCGGCGTGAAGTAGTAACCGCCGCTGACCGCGAGCGCGTTGGCCGACGAGTTGGCCACGGCGGTGACCGGCGCGGGCGCGTCGCCCTCGTTGGCGAAGCTGGTCCCGGCACCGAACGCCGACAGCCCCGCAACCGCCATGGCTACGACCGCGGCACGCTGAAACTTACGCATGAGTGACCTTTCCGTACTCGGGCACAAAGCCCGGCTTGACTACTCAGCGTTAGCCTATACACACATTTCGTCATATGTCGGGATCTGTGCCTTACGCGCCGTGTCGACCCGTACGCCGTGCCGCCCGCTCAGGCGCAATGCCTGCCGGAAGGGTCACCCAGGCAGGATTCGGGGCTGCAGGCCGAACATTCCCTGCCCGCTCTCGGTCTCGTCGACCGCTCCCGTCGTCGTCGGGGAGCAGGTCACCTTGGGGCCCAGTTGCAGCTGCCCCTGGCCCAGGGCGGCAGGCAGCGTGAGGGGCTGCACCGGCGTGCACGTCTCCTGATGGGGGATCTCGCCGTCCTCGGAGAGCTGACCCTGGATCCGCTGACTGCAGGTGAAGCCGCCCAAGAGGTCGGGAGTGCAGGTTCCCGGGTCCTTCACGGCGTGCGCGTGGGCGAGGCCGGCGCAGGCCATGGCGAGGCCGCCGGCGAGCACCGAGACCGCCGTCATCTTCTTCCCGCTGAACATGTGATGCGCTTTCCTTCGTAGGAGTGCCCCGGCGTGCCCGGACACCGGGCGGGCCGGGCTCAGCCGGTGAAGTCGTAGTTGTACTGGTCGCAGGTCGTGTCCAGGGTCCCGGCGATACCGAGCACGCCGATCGGGACGTCGTTCTGGGACACCGTCTGCGGGCTGCACTCCTGGTAGGGGCGGTAGAGGTCGTACACCTTCGGCGCGTTGTCGGAGGTGTCGGCGACGGCGGTGCCGGCGCCGGCGGCCAGGCCGCCGGCCGCTGCCACTGCTGCGATCACGACATGCTGAAGCTTGCGCATAAGACCCTCGGATTTCCGCTCGTGCATAGAGGCTGATTGCCTACCGTGACTGGCCGAACGCTATCAGTAACGGAGGGCCTTTCCGTACCGCGCGTCCCTCTCAAGAGGCAACGAATTGACGGCGTCACCGGGGGGAAGTAAATCCCCGTATTAAAAGCTGGGTTGCTCTGCAGTAGATGCCTTCACATCGTGTGAATTGGCGGTCACGTGCGTCCCGGCGCCGTACCAACACGGCTCAAAAGCAGTGGCGTTGCGTCAACGGGGCGCCGGCTGGGCGGCGGAGAAGCGTCATGTGTGGACACGGACGCGATCACGTCCCGCAGCCTCTCGACGTACCGGCGCACGTTCTTGTAGGCGACGTCGGTGTCCGGGTAGCGGCAGGCGAACCACAGCCCTTCGTGCAGCCGGTTGACCCATACGCACACCTGGTCGCCGTACGAAACCCTGATCAGCCCGTACGCCTTGCTCTCGGTCCAGCGGGACGATCCGGGGAGCAGGCGGGCATCCACGTACGACACGATCGAATACAAGTCGGGCGAGGTCGGGCGGAAGTCCCCGCCCAGCAGCGGCAGTACCCGGGCCAGCGGAATGCGCGCCAGCGACCGGTTGGCCCGCAACTCGGCGCGGACCGTCTCCAGCGCCCCGCGGAAGTCCCGGGCCGCGGGCACCTCGATGGGTGCGCCGCCGACGTACCAGCCCACCGAATCCGACCACGCCGACTTCAGCCGGGTGTGGAACGGCACGACCGTGCGGTAGACGGGTTGGTCGCCGAGCTCATGGACGATCAGACTCGTCGCGGCCAGGATCCCCACCAGGCTGCCGCCGTAGGGCCGGCAGTGCGCCTCGAACGCTGCGGCCGCGTTCGCGTCGACGAGCGGTTCACACACCAGCTTCTGCGCGGGCAGCACACCACCGGGCTGCAGGCCGAGATCGACAGGGAACTCCGGCAGCCGCCCGCCGCATCGGCCGATGAATTCCCGCCAGCGCGCGACGATCGCGTGTGTGTCACCGATCCCGTCCGCGTCCGTCCGCTCCTGCCGGCAGAAATCGACATAGCTCCCCGTCGGCGTCCCGGCCACGGGCCGCCCCGTGAGACCCGCCATGTACAGCTCGTGGATCTCCTCCGGAATGCGCTGCAGAGAGTAGGCATCCACGTTCGTGTGATCGAAAGCCATGTACACGCTCGTGGAATCATCCCGGACAACCGCGGTATAAATGAGGTTCGGCCAGCGAAGCGCGTCCGCTGCCGTGTCGAATCGGTTCTGCAGATATCGGACCAGCGCACCCGTGTCCGCGAAGTCTCCGACCACCTCACGCCGCAGCGAGACATCGCCCTCGCGCAGCGTGAACCGCTGCATCTCGTCACCGGCCCACCTGAAGCCGCTGCGCAGCGTCTCATGGCGCAGCGTCCAGGCCCGCAACGCCCGCTCCAGCACATCGAGATCCACCCGGCCCGGCAGATCGAACGCCGCCCCCAGCCACGTCGGCACGAACAACCCACCCTCACGCACCGACCGCGCTGTCCTGATGTGCGATTCCTGGATATACGCCGGCGGCCGTGGGTCCGGCGCCAGTGACGCCGTGGCCCCCACCGTCGCCTCACTGAATGTGAACTCGACCAGCCGCCCCGGTCGCACCTCACACCGCTGAATGTCGCAAACTCGCATGACGGCGTCTCCATTCGCAGAAGACACCAGCTTGATCAAGGCAGCGCCCCATACACGCGACGACCACTGTGTCGCCCACATTCCAGTACAACGAGCGACACTCCGAACAACGAGCCGAATCCTCCGCGGCGAGCGTCACGGCGCCCCGCCCTGCCGTAGGCCCGGAACATGTGTCTACGCCCGCACCCAAACCGCAGACACTGTGTCGGGCGCATGGGAAGCCCACGCCTGGTGAGATGTAGGCATGGCCGAGACCGCGACCGGACCGTCCGTGGTCAAAGGCCCTGAGCTGTACGAACGGCACGTCTGTACCCGTCGCCGCCATCTGTGAAGGAGTTCTCGGTCATGACGAACATCGTCAACCACTGGATCGGCGGCAAGTCCGCCGAAGGCGCCTCGGGCACGTACGGGCCGGTGACCGACCCGGCCACCGGCGCGGTCACCACCAAGGTCGCCTTCGCCTCGGTCGACGAGGTGGACGCCGCGGTCGCCGCCGCCAAGGAGGCGTACCTGACCTGGGGGCAGTCCTCGCTGGCGCAGCGCACCTCGATCCTCTTCAGGTTCCGGTCGCTGCTGGACGCGCACCGCGACGACATCGCCGAGCTGATCACCGCCGAGCACGGCAAGGTGCACTCCGACGCGCTCGGCGAGGTCGCCCGCGGCCTGGAGATCGTCGACCTGGCCTGCGGCATCAACGTGCAGCTCAAGGGCGAGCTGTCCACCGAGGTCGCCACCCGCGTCGACGTGTCCTCGATCCGCCAGCCGCTCGGTGTGGTCGCCGGCATCACGCCGTTCAACTTCCCGGCGATGGTGCCGATGTGGATGTTCCCGCTCGCCATCGCCTGCGGCAACACCTTCGTGCTCAAGCCGAGCGAGAAGGACCCGTCGGCGGCCGTGCGGATCGCCGAGCTGCTGTCCGAGGCCGGGCTGCCGGACGGCGTCTTCAACGTCGTGCACGGCGACAAGGTGGCCGTGGACCGCCTCCTGGAGCACCCGGACGTCAAGGCCGTCTCCTTCGTCGGCTCGACCCCGATCGCCCGCTACATCCACACCACCGCCTCCGCCAACGGCAAGCGCGTGCAGGCGCTCGGCGGCGCCAAGAACCACATGCTGGTGCTGCCCGACGCCGACCTCGACGCGGCGGCCGACGCGGCCGTGAGCGCGGCCTACGGCTCCGCGGGCGAGCGCTGCATGGCGATCTCCGCGGTCGTCGCGGTCGGCGCCGTCGGCGACGAACTGGTCGAGAAGATCCGCGAGCGCGCCGAGAAGATCAAGATCGGCCCCGGCAACGACCCGGCGTCCGAGATGGGCCCGCTCATCACCAAGGCGCACCGCGACAAGGTCGCCTCCTACGTCGAGGGCGCGGCGGCCGAGGGCTGCGAGGTCGTCCTGGACGGCACCGGCCACACGGTCGACGGCCACGAGGACGGCCACTGGATCGGCATCTCGCTGCTCGACCGGGTGCCGACCACGGCGAAGGCCTACCAGGACGAGATCTTCGGCCCGGTGCTGTGCGTGCTGCGCGCGGACACCTACGAGGAGGGCGTCGCCCTCATCAACGCCTCGCCGTTCGGCAACGGCACCGCGATCTTCACCCGGGACGGCGGCGCGGCCCGCCGCTTCCAGCTGGAGATCGAGGCCGGCATGGTCGGCGTGAACGTCCCGATCCCGGTCCCCGTGGGCTACCACTCCTTCGGCGGCTGGAAGGACTCGCTCTTCGGCGACCACCACATCTACGGCAACGACGGCACGCACTTCTACACCCGCGGCAAGGTCGTCACCACCCGCTGGCCGGACCCGGCCGACGCCCCCGCCGGGGTGGACCTGGGCTTCCCGCGCAACCACTGAGGCACTCCCGGGGAAAGCCCGGGGAAGCCCCGTACGGCCGTCCGGTATGCGGACGGCCGTACTTTTTTCCGTCCGTCCGCAACGGATCCCGCGCACCCGGAACGGCCGCTGGGCCTACGCATCTGATGCCGTTTTCGAAAGCTCTGCGCGTCTCAGACGACTGATTCCGTAGATGAACAGCCATTGACGCACTGGTTTCCGTCGGTATTCCATCTTGCCGCGGGAGCGAACCGGAGGCGGTGGCGCTCCGCCGCGCACCGTGCCGCACGAGTCGATCGGAAACCGCGTATGACCGACACGCTCCGCCCCGCCCAGACCGCCGCGACGGCACCCGAGGACCTCGGGGACCATCCGGACCGGTCGGGGACGCTGAAGCGGTCCATCGGGGTCGTCGGCGGCACGCTCCTCACGCTCTCCTGCGTGACCCCCGCCTCCACGCTGTTCGTGGTCGTCCCCGACCTGTTCGGCTCGCTCGGCACCGCCACCGCCCTGACCATCGCTGTCGGCTCGCTCCTCTGCGTCGCCGTGGCGTTCTGCTACTCGGAGCTGGGCACCCTCATCCCCAGCGCGGGCGGCGAGTACGCCATGGTGTCGACCCTCGCCGGGCGGCTGGCGGGCTGGCTGGTCTTCGTGCTGTCCCTGCTGGTCGTCATGATCGTGCCGCCGGTGATCGCGATGGGCACGGCCGACTACCTCGCCCCGGTCGTGCACCTCGACCCGTCCCTCGCGGGCGCCGGCGTCATGGCGCTGGCCACCCTCGCCGGCCTGCTCGACCTGCGCGCCAACGCCTGGATCACCGGCGTCTTCCTGGTCCTGGAGGTCATCGCCGCGGCCGTCGTCGCGGTGCTGGGCTTCGCCCACGGCGAGCGCGGCCTCGGCAGCCTCGCCTCCATGGAGGTGGGCGGCGCGGACGGCGGTGCGGACCCCGTGACGGGGATGCTGGTCGTCTCCGGGCTCGCCATCGCCCTCTTCGTCACGCAGGGCTTCT
This sequence comes from Streptomyces sp. NPDC056128, assembly GCF_042263835.1. Lineage (NCBI taxonomy): Bacteria > Bacillati > Actinomycetota > Actinomycetes > Kitasatosporales > Streptomycetaceae > Streptomyces > Streptomyces sp. NPDC056128. Next base: position 135,473 of record NZ_JBHJVQ010000002.1, read on the forward strand.
CCACCGCGGTCTACCTCTCCGAGGAGTTGGAGAACCCGCGCCGCAACGTCGCCCGCACCGTGCTCGCCACGCTCGGCATCTCCGCCGTGATCATCCTCGTCCCGGTCGTCGCCATCACCCTCGGCGCCTCCGACCTCGCGGAGCTGACCGGCGGCGACATCGGCGCCATGGTCACCGCCTGGTCCAACTCCGCCGTCGGCACCTTCGTCAGCCTCTGCGTGGCCCTCGCCATCATCAACGCCGGCATCGTGATGGTCATCCAGAACTCGCGCGTCCTGTTCGCCTCCGCCCGCGACAAGGCGTGGCCCACGCCGGTCAACCGACTCTTCGCCAGGCTCGGCCGGTTCGGCTCCCCGTGGGTCGCCACCCTCGCCGTCGGCGTGCCCGGCGCCGCCCTGTGCTTCGTCGACCTGGACACCCTGTACGGCGTAACCGGCGTCTCCGTCACCGGCATGTACCTGCTCGTCGCGGTCGCCGCCCTGCTCGCCCGGCGCGGCGCCCACCGGCACGCGCACGCGTGGCGCATGCCCCTGTGGCCGGCGGTGCCCCTCCTGCTGATCGCGGTCCTCGCCTACGTGCTGACCCAGCAGGAGGCGGCCCACCTGCTGTGGACCGGCGGCATCACGGCCGTCGCCACCCTGTACTGGGCCCTGTACCTGCGCCCGCGCCGCGACACCCGCTGGCTGGTCTCCGTCCCCGACGACGTACGGGAGCCCGCCGGGCCGTGACCGCGCCTACCGCGCCCGTGGTACGCGGCACCGCGCCCGTACCTCCCTGGGAGGGGTGGTGGTTCACCCCCGGGAGGGCCTCGGTTGTCGGCGGCTGCCCGTACCGTTGACGCATGGATCTTCGACTGCCCCGCGTGCGAGGGCTGCTACGGGGGCCGCGGCGGATACTCTCCGCCGCGGCCGCCGTCGTCGTGCTCGCCGGTGCCGGGACCTGGACGGCCGTCGCCGGCGACGACCCGCCCCCGGTGCACCGCGCCGACCGGGTCGTGGAAGTGGGCGACGGAGTGCGCCTGGACACCTCGTACTTCACGGCCGGCTCCGACGGCCGCCGCCCCGCGGTCCTGCTCGCCCACGGCTTCGGTGGCAGCAAGGCCGACGTACGGGACCAGGCGGAGCGCCTCGCCCAGGACGGGTACGCGGTCCTGACGTGGTCGGCGCGCGGCTTCGGCAGGTCGACCGGGAAGATCGGGCTCAACGCCCCGGACGGCGAGGTCGCCGACGTGTCCCGGCTGATCGACTGGCTCGCCGGGCGGCCCGAGGTCCGGCTGGACGGCAAGGGCGACCCCCGCGTGGGCATGGCCGGGGGCTCCTACGGCGGCGCCGTCGCACTGCTGGCCGCCGGGCACGACGACCGCGTGGACGCCATCGCCCCCGCCATCACGTACTGGAACCTGGCGGACGCCCTCTTCCCGAACGGCGTCTTCAAGAAGCTCTGGGCCGGCATCTTCGTCAACATGGGCGGCGGCTGCGAGAAGTTCGAGCCCGCGCTCTGCCGCATGTACCAGCGCGTCGCCGAGAAGGGGGCGCCGGACGCCGAGGCGGTGAAGCTCCTCCAGGAGCGCAGCCCGCAGGCCGTCGGCGACCGGATCGACGTACCCACACTGCTGACCCAGGGCCAGACCGACTCCCTCTTCCCGCTCGGCCAGGCCGACGCCGCCGCCAAGGCGATCCGCGCCAACGGCGCCCCCGTGGACGTCGACTGGGTCTCGGGCGGCCACGACGGCGGCGACATGGAGACCGACCGCGTCGAGGCCCGCACCGGCGCGTGGTTCGACCGCTACCTGAAGGGCGACGAGTCGGCCGGCACCGGCCCCGCCTTCCGCGTCTCCCGCACCGTCGGCACCGGCAGCGGCGACGGCGAGCCCCGCCTGGAGGGCGTGAGCGCCGACTCCTACCCCGGCCTCGGCGGCGAGCCGCGCGCGATCGAACTGCGCGGACGCGAGCAGACCTTCGAGAACCCGGCGGGAGCCGCCCCGCCCGCCGTCTCCGCCCTGCCCGGCATCGGCGGCTCCGGCGGCCTCTCCCAGCTCTCCTCGCTCGGCGTCGGCATCTCCCTCGACTTCCCCGGCCAGTACGCGGCCTTCGAGTCGGCGCCCCTGCGCGAGGACCTCCAGATCACCGGCTCGCCCACCGCGACCGTCCGCGTGCAGTCCACCGCCGAGGACGCCGTGCTCTTCGCCAAGGTGTACGACGTCGGCCCCGGCGGCGGCGCCCAGCAGGTGCTCCCCTCGCAACTGGTCACGCCGCTCAGGGTGGCGGACGCCAAGGCCGGCAAGGACGTCACGGTCACCCTGCCCGCCGTCGACCACGAGGTGGAGCGCGGCCACAAGCTGCGCCTGGTCCTCGCCTCCACCGACCTCGGCTACGCCTCACCGGCTGCCCCGGCCACCTACACCGTCTCCCTCAAGGGCGGCCTGTCGGTGCCGACCGCCCTCGGTGACACCGGTGCGACGGCCGGGCTGCCCGCCTGGGTCTGGTGGGCGCCCCTCGCGGGAGCCGCCGTCGCCGCGGCCCTGCTGCTGACCGCCCGCCGCCGCACCACGGCCCCGCCCCCCGACCCCGCGCTGGCCGACGTACCCCTCCAGATCACCGACCTGACCAAGCGGTACGCCAAGTCCGCCGACCGGTACGCCGTCCGGGACCTGTCCTTCCGCGTGGAGAAGGGCCAGGTGCTCGGCCTCCTCGGGCCGAACGGCGCGGGCAAGACGACGACCCTGCGCATGCTGATGGGCCTGATCGCGCCGGACGGCGGCGACATCCGCGTCTTCGGCCACGCCATCGCGCCCGGCGCCCCCGTGCTCTCCCGCGTCGGCGCGTTCGTCGAGGGCGCGGGCTTCCTGCCGCACCTGTCCGGCCGGGAGAACCTGGAGCTGTACTGGCGCGCCACCGGACGCCCGGCCGAGGACGCCCACCTCGCCGAGGCCCTGGAGATCGCCGGACTCGGCGACGCGCTCGCCCGCGCGGTGCGCACCTACTCCCAGGGCATGCGCCAGCGCCTGGCCATCGCCCAGGCCATGCTGGGCCTGCCCGACCTGCTGATCCTGGACGAGCCGACCAACGGCCTCGACCCGCCCCAGATCCGCGAGATGCGCGAGGTGATGATCCGCTACGCGGCGGCCGGGCGCACGGTGATCGTCTCCAGCCACCTGCTGTCCGAGGTCGAGCAGAGCTGCACCCACCTGGTGGTGATGGACCACGGCCGCCTCGTGCAGGCCGGCCCGGTCGGCGAGATCGTCGGCTCCGGGGACACCCTGCTGATCGGCACCCACACGCGCGTGGACGCGCCCCTCGTGGAGAAGGTCGCCGCGCTGCCCGGCGTGACCTCGGCGGCCACCACCGACGGCGGCCTGCTGGTCCGCCTCGACGGCACCGGCACCGCCCGCGACCTCATCCCCGAACTCGTCCGCCTGGACGTGCCCGTGGAGTCGGTGGGCCCCCACCGGCGCCTCGAGGACGCCTTCCTCACCCTGATCGGAGACTCGGCATGAGCACGCTGGCCGACCGCGCCGAGCCCACCGGCGCCCAGGAGGTCGCCGAGGGCTACCGCGCGGGCCGCACGCTGCCCGTCCGGGTCGAAATGGTCCGGCAGCTGAAGCGGCGGCGCACCCTCGTCATGGGCGGCATCCTGTTCGCCCTCCCGTTCGTGCTGCTCGTCGCCTTCCGGATCGGCGGCGAGCCGGGCGGGTCGAACAACCAGGTCAGCCTGATGGATTCGGCCACCGCGTCCGGGGCGAACTTCGCCGCTGTGAACCTGTTCGCCTCCGCGGGCTTCCTGCTCGTCGTGCCCGTCGCCCTGTTCTTCGGGGACACGGTCGCCTCCGAGGCCGGCTGGTCCTCCCTGCGCTACCTGCTCGCCGCTCCGGTGCCCCGCGCCCGCCTGCTCTGGTCCAAGCTGGTCGTCGCCCTCACCCTCAGCCTCGCCGCGATCGTCCTGCTGCCCCTGGTCGCCCTCGCCGTCGGCACCGCCGCCTACGGCTGGGGCCCGCTGGAGCTGCCCACCGGCGGCAGCCTGCCCACCGGCACCGCCGCCGAACGCCTCGCCCTCACGGTGGCGTACGTCTTCGTCTCGCAACTGGTCACCGCCGCGCTGGCGTTCTGGCTCTCCACCAAGACCGACGCCCCGCTCGGCGCGGTCGGCGGCGCGGTCGGCCTGACCATCATCGGCAACGTCCTGGACGAGGTGACCGCCCTCGGCGACTGGCGCGACTTCCTGCCCGCCCACTGGCAGTACGCCTGGCTGGACACGGTCCGCCCCGAGCTGGACTGGACCCGCCTGATCCAGGGCACCTCGCTCTCGGTGACATACGCGCTGGTCCTGTTCGCCCTGGCCTTCCGGAACTTCTCCCGCAAGGACGTGGTGTCCTAGACGCCGTGTCCTGCGGTCTCGCCGGCTCGCCGCCGTGCCCGTTTCGAGACGCACCCGTGACGCCCCGTCCCGCACGTTCCGCCCCGCGCCGCCGTCACAGTCACGTACGTCGGCGTCAACGGAACCAGGGGGTAGGGACGATGAAGCGGTACCGGACACGAAGGCCGGTCGGCGCGCTGCTCGCGCTCACGGCGGCGGGCGGCCTGCTGCTCACCGGCTGCGGGGGAGGGGACGACGAGGCCCAGGGGGCGAAGGACACCGCCGCCGACTCCCGGGGCGGCGGCTACGCGCCCGCGCCCGACGGGCCGCGCGGCGGCACGTCCACCGGGGAGGCCGGGGAGACGGGCAAGAACGGCGACTCCCGGGAGGTCGCCCCCGACCCCGACCACCTCTCCACCTTCGCCCTCGACGTGGACACCGCCTCCTACGGCTACGCCCGCCGCACCCTCTCCGAGGGCCGGCTGCCCGACCCGTCGACGGTCCGCCCCGAGGAGTTCGTCAACAGCTTCCGCCAGGACTACGACCGTCCCGACGGCGACGGCTTCACGGTGAGCGTGGACGGCGCCCGCACCGACGAGGAGGACTGGTCGCTGGTCCGGGTGGGCCTCGCCACCCGCACCGCCGAGCAGCGCGGCGAACGCCCGCCGGCCGCCCTGACGTTCGTCATCGACGTCTCCGGCTCGATGGGCGAGCCCGGCCGCCTGGACCTCGCCCAGGACTCCCTCGCCACCATGACCGACCAGCTGCGCGACGACGACTCGGTCGCGCTCGTCACCTTCAGCGACGAGGCCGAGACGGTGCTGCCGATGACCCGGCTCGGCGATCACCGCGGCCGGGTCCACGACGCGATCGACAGCCTGGAGCCGACCGAGTCCACCAACCTCGGCGCGGGCGTCGAGACCGGCTACGACACCGCCGTCGAGGGCCGCCGCGAGGGCGCCACCAACCGCGTCGTCCTCGTCTCCGACGCCCTCGCCAACACCGGCGACACCGACGCGGACACCATCCTCGAACGCATCGCGGACGAGCGCCGCGAGCACGGCATCACCCTCTTCGGGGTCGGCGTCGGCAGCGACTACGGCGACGCCCTGATGGAACGCCTCGCCGACAAGGGCGACGGCCACACCACGTACGTCTCGGACACCGAGGACGCTCGCGAGGTCTTCTGCGAGCAGCTCCCGCGCCACATCGAGCTGACCGCCCGCGATGCCAAGGCCCAGGTCGCCTTCGACCCGGAGACGGTCGCCGAGTTCCGCCTCGTCGGCTACGACAACCGGCAGGTGGCCGACGAGGACTTCCGCGACGACCGCGTCGACGGCGGCGAGGTCGGCCCCGGCCACACCGTCACCGCGCTGTACGCCGTGCGCACCCGGCCCGGCGCCGACGGACACCTCGCGACGGCCACCGTCCGCTGGCTCGACCCCGACAGCCGCACCCCGCACGAGGAGTCCGGCGACGTGGAGACCGACGACCTCGGCGACTCGGTCTGGGAGGCGGACCGCGGCCTGAAGGTCACCGCGACCGCCGCGTACTTCGCGGACGCGCTCCGATCCTCGTCGGCGTACGACGGCGACAGCCGCCACGGCTCCCTGCCGGGCGCGCCCGGCCTCGGTGAACTCGCCGAGCGCGCCGACTCCCTGGCCGGCCGTACCGAGGACGAGGACGTCCGGCGGCTGGCCGAGGCGATCGGCACGGCGAACCGGCTGACCTGAGGCGCCTCGGTCCGCCCGCACCCATTGACCTATGCTTACTCCTGAGTAAGTTTACTCAGGAGTAAGCAACTCTGGGTGACCGGGAGCCGACATGGGCGTACGCAAGGACCTGACACGGGCGAGAAACCGCGGTGACCTGGTGTCCCGCGCGAGCACCGAGACCGTCAGGGACGCCTACGGCGCCGTCCGCGAGGCCCGCACCGCACCCCTCGCGCCCCGCCCCACCACCGGCAGCACCGCCGACATCCCGTTCACCAACGCGGCCGAGGCCCCCGACGCGGTGGTCCTGCGCCGCGAGGTGGACGGCGTCTGGCGGCCCGTCACCGCGGCCGAGTTCGCCCGCGAGGTGACCGCCGTGGCCAAGGGCCTGATCGCGGCCGGCCTGGAACCGGGCGGACGCGTCGCCGTCATGTCCCGCACCCGCTACGAGTGGACCGTCCTGGACTTCGCGATCTGGGCGGCCGGCGGCCAGACCGTCCCCGTCTACGCCACCTCCTCGGCCGACCAGGTGGAGTGGATCGTCCGCGACTCGGGCGCTCGGCACCTCGTCACCGAGACCGCCGCCAACACCGCCACCGTCCTGGCCGGCACCGCCGCCCACCCCGAACGCCCGCGCGCCTGGGAACTCGACGCGGGCGCGCTCGCCGACCTCACCGCCCTCGGTGTGGGCGTGAGCGACGAGGAGGTCACCAAGCGCCGTACCGCCCTGACCCCGGACACGGTGGCGACCGTCTGCTACACCTCCGGCACCACCGGCCGCCCCAAGGGCTGCGTCCTCACCCACGCCAACCTGCACGCCGAGGCCGCCAACACGGTCGAGCTGCTGCACCCGATCTTCAAGGAGGTCACCGGCCAGACCGCCTCGACGCTCCTCTTCCTGCCGCTCGCCCACATCCTGGGCCGCACGATCCAGATCGCCTGCCTGCTGGCCCGCATCGAGATCGGCCACTTCCCGAGCATCAAGCCCGACGAACTGCGCCCCGCGCTCAAGTCGTTCCGCCCCACCTTCCTGGTCGGCGTCCCGTACCTCTTCGAGAAGATCCACGACACCGGCCGGGCGACCGCCGAGAAGATCGGCCGCGGCGCCTCCTTCGAGCGCGCCCACCGCCTCGCCGTCCGCTTCGGCGGCGCCCACCTCGAACGCTTCCTCGGCCGCGGCAAGGGCCCCGCGCTGGGCCTGTGGGCCGGCTGGGCCCTGTACGACCTGCTGGTCTACCGGCGGGTGCGGGCGGAACTGGGCGGCCGGATGCGCTACGCCATCAGCGGCGGCTCCCCGCTCGACCGCGACCTCAACCTGTTCTTCTATGCCGCCGGAATCATGGTCTACGAGGGCTACGGACTCACCGAGACCACCGCCGCCGCCACCATCGTCCCGCCGCTCGGCCCCCGCCCCGGCACCGTCGGCCCGCCCGTCCCCGGCACCTCCGTGCGCATCGCGGACGACGGCGAGGTGCTCGTCAAGGGCGGCATCGTCTTCGGCGCCTACCGGGGCAACCCGGAGGCCACCGACGCGGCCCTCACCGACGGCTGGTTCGCCACCGGCGACCTCGGCTCCCTCGACGACGACGGCTACCTCACCATCACCGGCCGCAAGAAGGACCTGCTGGTCACCTCCGGCGGCAAGAACGTCTCCCCGGCCGTCCTGGAGGACCGCCTGCGCAGCCGACCGCCCGTCGCGCAGTGCCTCGTCGTCGGCGACAACCGCCCCTTCGTCGGCGCCCTGATCACCCTCGACCCGGACGCCGTCGCCCACTGGCTGGCGGTGCGGAAGCTGCCCGCGGACACCCCGATGTCCGAGGTCGTGCGCGACGAAAGGATGCGGGCCGACGTCCAGAAGGCCGTGGACCACGCCAACGCGGCGGTCTCCCGGGCCGAGTCGATCCGCGCCTTCCGGCTGGTCGAGGGCGAGTTCACCGAGGAGAACGGGCTGCTGACCCCGTCGCTGAAGGTGAAGCGGCACGCGGCCGTCGCGGCGTACGCGGACGCCATCGAGGCCCTGTACGCACCGCCCGGGCGCTGACACGCGAAAGGGGCGGGCCGCCGATGTGCTCGGCGGCCCGCCCCTCAGCCGATGTCAGTCCTTGTCGTCCTTGCTGTCCTTGTCGTCCTTGCCGCCCTCGCCGTTCGCCGACAGGATCGACACGTCCTCCAGCAGGTGGGCCAGCGCACCGTCGCGCTTGGTCTGCGTGGAGTTCTCCGCGCACTGCTGGTTCAGGTCGTCCGACAGGACCGGGATGTCCTGGATCGGGACCAGTCCGACGACGCTGACCGGGATGTCGCTGACCGCGATGCACGGCTTGTTGAACGACCCCTGGACGAGCGCCAGCTGCGGGCTCATGTTGCCGTGGGTCGCCGAGTTGCCGAAGTACTGCGAGGCCCCGTTCCCGTTGGCCGAGACGGGTCCGCTGTCGTCGCCGATCGCCATCGCCTGCGGGGCCGCGGCAGCGGAGGCGCCCATGACGGAGGCGGCGATCGCCGCGTAGACGGCTACCTTCTTGATCACTGGCCAGTCCTTTCTGAGGAAACCCCGTCCACCGGAGCGCACTGGTCAACTCCATGAGTCCGGCCGGGTTTCTCCCGTTCACTCGGTCGGCGGACACGGGAAATCCGTACGGGTCCTTGATTCCACCGGTATTCCGGCGATCCGGGTGCCCCATTTCGGGATCCGGTGGAGGCCAACCGGGTGAACGCCCGAAACCAATCATCGCGCACCGGGTTGATGAGGCCGTAGGACAGTGCGTCGCTACGACGAAAGGAACGCGAAGTGCTCAAGAAGGCAATGGTCGCCGCGGCGGCTGCCGCTTCTGTGATCGGCATGTCGGCTGCCGCCGCTCCTCAGGCTCTTGCCATCGGGGACGACAACGGGCCGGCCGTGGCCAACGGCAACGGCGCCAAGTCGGCGTTCGGCAACTCGGCTACCAAGGGCGACATGAGCCCGCAGCTCTCGCTGGTCCAGGGCACGCTGAACAAGCCGTGCCTGGGCGTCGAGGACATCAACGCCGCCGTCATCAACCTCGTGCCGATCCAGGACATCAACGTCCTGTCGGACGACCTGAACCAGCAGTGCGCGGACAACTCCACGCAGGCCAAGCGGGACGGTGCCCTGTCGCACGTCCTGGAGGACCTGTCGGTTCTGTCGGCGAACGGCGAGGGCGGCAAGGACTGAGTCCTGTCCCGCCCGGTCCGGGCAGCCCACTGACTTCCCCGTGGGCCGCCCGGTCGTTCCCGGGCCGGGGTTTCGCCGAGGAGCGGTTGACGTCGTCGCCCTTCTGGGGGAATGGCCGGGCCGTGTCGTGAGGCATCCGAGTGAATTTCGGGGTGTTCCGCGTTCGGTAGTTGCTCCGGCCGTCAATTCCTCGTTTGCAGCTGCAGGTCATGGTGCGAGCCGTCAATGCTGTGCTCGCGCGGTTTCGGCCGCCATTCAGGCATGACCGCAGAGAAGGGAAAGTTCATGAAGAAGACCGCTGCCGTCGTCGCAGGCGCGATCATGGCTCTCGGCATGGCCGCCCCGGCCTTCGCCGACGCCGATGCCAAGGGCGCCGCGATCGGCTCCCCGGGCGTCCTGTCCGGCAACGTCGTCCAGGTTCCCGTGCACGTTCCCGTCAACGTATGCGGCAACACCGTCAACGTGATCGCCGCACTGAACCCGGCGTTCGGCAACGAGTGCGAGAACGACTGACGTCGTTCCGCACCGACCGGCTGCGTCACGGCCGGCCTTGGCCAGCTTGTTTGGTTCGGGGCCGGCTCTTCCTCTTTCCGCAGCCTGTCCTCCGGACCGTTCTCCAGCCATCTCTACAAGCAGGAAGACAACGAGAGTGCGACAGACTCTGAGCAGGGGGATGGTCGCGGCGGCCGCCGCGACGGGCATCCTTTCCCTGTGCGGTAGCCCCGCCCTGGCCGACTCGCATGCGGACGGAGCCGCCAAGAACTCGCCGGGCGCCGCGTCCGGCAACGCCGTCCAGGCCCCGGTCGACGTGCCGGTGAACGCCTGCGGCAACACGATCGACGTGATCGCGGCGCTCAACCCCGCCTTCGGCAACGAATGCGAGAACGACTCGGACGAGCACAAGAAGAGCGGCTCCGGCGAGGACACGTCCGTCCCGTCCGGCACCGACGCTTCCGACACCGACGCCTCCAGCACCGACGCCTCCCGCACCGGCGGGAGCGGCGCCGACGCGAGCGCCACCGCCGTGGGTTCGCCCGGCATCGGCTCCGGCAACGTCGCGCAGCTCCCGGTCGAGGTGCCGGTCAACCTCTGCGGCAACACCCTCGACCTGATCGCCGCGCTCAACCCGGTCTTCGGCAACGAGTGCGAGAACCGCTCCGAGGAGCCCCCCGGCTACGGCGAGGAGGAGCCGCCGCCCCCCACCACCCCGCCCACGGACGAGGAGGAGCCGCCGGGTGAGGAGGAGCCGCCCCCGCCCCCGAGCGAGGAGGAGCCCCCGCCGCCCGCCGAGGAGGAGAGGACTCCGCCCACCCCGCAGACGGAGCAGCCGCCCGTCCTGGCCGAGACCGGCAGCGAGGGCACGCTGGGCGCCGCGGCCGCGGGTGCCGTGCTGATCGCCGGCGGAGCGATCCTGTACCGCAGGGGCCGGGCCGCCACCACCCGCTGACCCCGCCCCACCCCGACGCCCCCGGCCGTCCCGCATGGGCCGCCGGGGGCGTTGTCGTGGCCGCGTCCCGCGTCAGTGGCTGCCCGCCCGGTCGTCCCCCGGGCGGTCCGGCTGTCCCGCACGGTCGGTCCGCGGCGCGCCCGCCTGGCGCACCACACGGGCGTGGGCCGGGGCCCCGTTCGCCGGGCGCGCGCGCCGGCTGCGCGCGCGGTCCAGCACCCGGCCGGCCACATGGCGGCTCCACAGGGTCCACAGGGCCCGGCCCGGCGCCCGGTCGTCCGGCGCGTGCCAGGCCAGCTCCCGCCCGTCGAGCGCCGGCCGCAGCGCGCTCAGCGGCGCGTAGTTCTCCACCACGAAGGTCCGCCCCGGCCGCGGCACCCCGTCCGGCAGGGCCCGGTGGGTCAGGTCCAGGTGCAGGGCCCGTACGACGTCCAGCCCGGCGGAGTCGGTGAAGAGCCGGAACTGCGCGCCGGGACGCGGGTTGAAGTCGAGCAGGTGGTAGCCGCCCGTGGCACCGCAGCGGCGGAAGTCGAGGTCGAAGACGCCCCGGTAGCCCAGCTCGCCGGTGACCCGCTCGGCGAGCGCCTGCACCTGCGGGTTGGGCGTCCAGCGGCCCACCGCGGTCAGTCCGGCACCGCGCGGCCTGGCCCGGGTCTTGCGGCCCGGGCCGCCCGCCCGCACCACGCCCGAGCGGTCGGCGTACCCGTGGAAGAACCAGTCGCGGTCCGGCCCCGGCGGCAGGAACGCCTGGAGCAGCAGCCGGCTCCCCGCCTCCTCGGCACGCCGGTACAGCTCCCCGGCCTCCCGTGCCGAGCGCACCAGCACCGTGCTGCGCAGCCCGCCGCCCGGGGGCACCAGCCAGGGCCGGCTCCACTTCGCCACCACCGGCAGCCCCAGCCGCCACGCGGCCCGCGCCGCCTCCGCCGGCCCGTCCGGGACCAGCGTCTCGGGGTGCGGCACGCCCAGGGAGGCGCACACCCCGGCCAGCTCCGCCTTGTCGGCGACCCGCCCGGGCAGGTCGCCCGGCTGGTCCGGCAGCAGATACGCCGGCGCCAGCTCGGCCCGCGCCCGGCCCACCGCCACGGCACACGCGTCGTCCATCGGAATCAGTACGGCGGGACGCGCGATCCGTGCCGCCACCCGGCGCAGGGCCGCCACGATGTCGGCGGGCGACGCGCCGGGCGGCGGGGGAGTGTGCAGCCCCGTCACATAGCGGGAGGCGCGGACGGGGCTGCGCCCGCAGTCGGCGACCACGTGCACATCCACTCCCGCCCGACCGAGCGAACGCACGGCTCCCAGCGTTCCGTGGTGAAAGGGATTCCGGTCGGTCCGCAGCAGAACGGCGGGGACGCGGGTGTCGAACAGCGACACGGGAAACTTCCTTCGTCTTCGAATCGGTTCACCAGTGCGGGCGATCGGCGCACTCGAAAGCCGTAACGGCGGTGGCGTGATGGCATTTCATATGACTGAGTGTCAGTAACGGAGCGGAATTCACGGCGAGGAAAGGAGCCGGTATGGCCGTACGGCAGTCACGGAACCGGTCCAGGCGGCCGGCAGGCGTCGCGGCGGCGGTCGCGCTGGCGGCGCTGGTGGCCGCGGCGGGCCCCACGGGTGCCGCCGAACCGACCCCGCCGGCCCCCGCGCCCGCGGTCCCGGCACCCGGAGCCCCCGCGAAGAAGCCCGCCGCCACCCCCGCGTTCGGCGCCTACCTGGACTACGGCCCGCGCGGCGTGGCCCGGATGGCCGGGCTCAGCCAGTGGCTGGGCGACGCCGAACTGCGCGTCGGCCACACCTATCTGCCCGGCGACCTCTGGAGCAACATCGAGGGCGCCCCCGGCTTCCTCGACGTGTGGGCCGACTGGCGCACCCGCAAGGCGGACCGGATGTTCGTCCTCAACGTGCCCATGCTGGAGCGCAACGAGGAGGGGGTCGGCGACGACGAGGTGCGCGCACTGCTGCGCCGGGGCGCCGCCGGAGAGTTCGACCACCACTTCCGCGCCCTCGCCGAACGGCTCGTCGAACTCAAGGTCCCGGACACGGTCCTGGTGCTCGGCTGGGAGATGAACGGCATCACCTACACCCACCGGTGCGGACCGGACCCGGAGGCCTGGAAGACGTACTGGAAGCGGATCGTCACCACCATGCGCGCGGTGCCCGGCCAGAAGTTCCGGTTCGACTTCACGCCGAGCCGCGGCCGGGACGCCGTGCCCTGGACGCAGTGCTACCCGGGGGACGACACGGTCGACATCATCGGCATGGACTCCTACGACCAGCCACGCGGAATGAAGTTCGACGAACAGGTGAAGGAACCCTACGGACTCCAGGCGCACGTCGATTTCGCGAAGAAGCACGGAAAGCCCATCTCCTATCCGGAATGGGGCCTGTTCCGCAACGGCGACAACGCCGAGTACATGCGGCGCATGCTGGCCTGGATGGACGAGCACAAGCCCGTCTACAACACGGTCACCGACTACTGCCCGCACGGCGTGTGGCAGTGCGACGACAATCCCCGCTCCACCGCCGTCTACCGGTCCGTGCTCTTCGGCCGCACCGACGAGCCCGTCCCCGGGACCCCGGAGCCCAGCGCACCCGCGACGCCCACCGCGCCGCCCGTGCCCGCGGTGCCGGAGACCACGACCCGGCCGCCGTCCGGCTGCTCGCCGCTGGAGCTGGGCGACTGGGTCGAGTACTGGCTCGGCGGGAAGCTCTGCATGCGCCTCGACTGGTACTCGCGCGACGAGTAGCCGTACGCGACGGTGGCGGCCGGGCCGGTCAGGTGCCGCCGCCACCGTCGCCCTCCTTCCGCTCCGGGCGCCGCAGCAGCGCCTTGCCCCGCCGTCGCGCGGCGGCGTCGCCCAGGGCCGCCGCGAGCAGCGGGGCGGTGCGCCGGCGGGCCAGCAGCAGCCGCTGGTTGGGCACCGCGTCCGGGCGCCAGTGGTGTTTGTACGGCTCGTTGCCCCGCAGCAGGCTGAGCGTGCCGCGCCCCGGCTGCCGGGTGTGCTCGGCGCACGCGTCCAGCAGCATCACCGCCACGTCCGCCCTGCGCTCCCGCAGCCGGGGGTGGGCGCCGTACAGATAGCCGCCGGCCAGTCGGCGCGACAGCAGCGTCACGTCCACGGCCACCACCTCGTCGTCCATCCGGAACTCGGTGACCACCGCGTCCCCGGCACACACCATCGGCCGTACCGCCCCCACCAGGTGCTCGCGGAACCGCGGCCGCAGGTGCTCGCCGGTCACCTTCCGGCCCTGCCACTGCAGCCGGTGCAGTTCGAGCAGCCGCCGCAGCGCCGCGTCGACCTCGTCGGGCAGGACGGTCCGGCTCTTGACGCCGAGCGAGTCCAGGCGACGCACCTGGGCGCGGACCCGCTGGCGGGCCTTGGCCGAGGGCAGCCGGGCGAGCAGTTCGTCCATCGGGAGGGCGGGCAGCTCCAGGCAGAGCGAGTCGGCCAGCCGGCGGCGGGGACCGCGCCAGCGCTCGTAGACCCGTTCGGCGGCGGCGCCCGGCCGTACCTCGCGCAGGTCGACCAGCGCGGTGCGGGCGGCCCGGGACAGGCCCTCGGTGAGCGCGGCCACCGCGTCCGGGCCGCGCTCGTCGTCCAGCAGGACGTCGCCGTAGTCGGAGATCGCCCCGCCCAGCGGAACCAGGGCGGGCACCGGACGCCGTACGAGCGTCAGCGGTGCGGCGCCGACCAGGTCGCGGCCGTCGCGGGCCAGCACCAGCCGCAGCCGCCCGCCCGAGCCGTACGAACGCCACCACGAGAGCAGCCAGGCGTGGCTCTGGAACGGGGTCGCGGCCTCGCAGCGGGCGTACAGGCGCGCCCACTGCGGGGCCAGGTCGGCGAAGTGCGCCTCGTCGGTGACCAGTTCGGTCGTGCAGTCGGCCGGGGGCGCGGCGGTGCGCGCCCGCGTGTCCGTCACAGCTGACCGCGGACGCCGGCCGCCGAGGCGGGTCCGGGCACGGCCGCCGTCGCGTGGCCGCCGTCCGCAGCGGCGCGGCGCGGCCGGGCCAGCAGCGCCAGCCCGCCGAGCAGCCCGCCCGCGCTCGCGCCCACCAGGCCGGTCACCGCGGCGGACGCCGAGGACGCCTCGGTCGGCTCGGTGGCCCGCGCGAACTGCCGCAGCTCCACGTGGGTGGCGTCGACGGACGCCGCCGCGTGCCGGGTCAGCGCGCGGGCGACGGCGTTGGCCATGTCGGCGGCCTCCTCCGGGTCGGCGGAGGTGGCCGTCACCGAGACCATCGGCGCGTCCGGCGAGGTGGCCGTGCGCACGCTCTCCTCCAGCCGGGCCACCGGCACGTCCGCCCACATCTGCGCGTCCGCGAGCACCGCGAGCTGCGTGGCGACCCGCCCGTAGGCCTGCGCGAAGCCCAGCGCGGTCGCCGGGTCGGACTTGTCGGTGGGGACGGCGACGACGTAGCCGGTCGCCGTGTACTGCGGGGTGGTGAGCAGGCCGTAGCCGGCGCCGAGCAGCCCGCCGGCCACGATGCCGGCCGCCAGCGGTGACCAGGGCGGCAGGGACCGCAGGCGGTGCCGGACGCGGTGCAGGGCGGCCCGTGCGCGGCGCGGGCGGGCGGGCGGTCCGGTCTCGGGCTCGGTCGCGGGCTGGGCCGGGGTCTGGGTGAGGGGCTCGGTCATGCGGAACTGACTCCCTGGTGTGCCGGGGACAACGGGTGCGTGAGGGTGGTCGCGTACACGTCCATCAGCCGGGCGGCGCTGCGGGTGACGCAGTAGTGGCGGGCGGCCTCGGGAACCGTGCGCGGCCCGGGACCGGGTTCGGCACCGGCCCGGACCTCGGCGAGGGCGCGGGCGAAGTCCTCGGCTCCGCCGGTGACCCGCCGGGCCGTGGGCGCGTGCCCGGAGGGCAGGTCCTCGATCGCCGGGCAGGACGCGTACAGCACCGGCAGTCCCGACGCGAGGCCCTCCACGACCGCCAGGCCGAAGGCCTCCTCCGGCGACGGCGACGCGAGGACGTCCATCGCGGCGGCGAGGGAGGGCAGGTCGGGGCCGGGGGAGCCGTCGGGGACGTAGGGGCGTTCGCCGGTGAGCAGGACGCGGTCGGCGACCCCGGCCTCGCGGGCGGTGCGGCGCAGCACGTGCTCCTCCGGGCCGCCGCCTACCAGCAGCAGCCAGCAGTCGGAGGGCAGTTCGGCCAGGGCCCTGACCAGCACGTCGAACCGCTTGGCCGGGGTCAGCCGCCCGACGCCGCCGATCACATACGCGCCCTCCGGCAGGCCGAGGCGGCGGCGGGTGCGCAGGCGCTGGACCGGGTCGAAACGGAAGCGTGCCAGGTCGATGCCGTTGGGCACCACCTCGATGCGGGGCGCGGGCACCCCCCACCGCTTCAGCCGGTCGGCGACGGTGGGGGAGACGGCGACGGTGGCGCTGCCCAGCCGCTCCCCGGCCAGGTAGAGGGCGCGGACGCCCGGGGTGAGTGGGCGGCCCTCCATCTGGGAGTCGCCGAGGGAGTGTTCGGTGGCGACGACGGCGCGTACGCCGGCCAGGCGGGCGGCGAGCCGGCCGTACAGGCAGGCGCGGTAGAGGTGGGTGTGCACGAGGTCGTAGCCGCCGGCGCGGATCAGGCGGGCCAGCCGGGGCAGCGCGGCCAGGTCGCGGTTGCCGGTCATGCCGAGGTGGACGACCCGGACGCCGTCGGCCAGCAGCCCGTCGGCGACCGGGCCGGGGTTGGTGAGCGTCACGACGTCGCAGTCGACGGGCAGATGCCGCAGCAGCAGCCGGAGTTGCTGCTCGGCGCCGCCCACGCCGAGGCCGGTGATGATGTGCAGCGCCTTGAGGTCCGGCACGTCAGACCCCCGCCACGGGACGGCGGCGCAGCCGGTGCAGCCGCGTCTTCAGCAGCAGCCGTACGGACGTGTCGTTCTGCCCCACGTGCACCCGCGGCACCGCGTACGGGCCGGTCAGCGGGCCGGGGTCGATGGCGCAGGCGTAGCCGTACCCGGCGGTGCGCACGGCGTCGGCGGCGCGGGCGTCGACCGTGCCGTACGGGTAGCAGAAGCCGGTGACGGGAGCGCCGGTCAACTCCGTGAGCAGCGCCCGGCTCTCGGCGGTCTCGGCGCTCAGCGCGGCGTCGTCCGCCTGGGTCAGGTCGACGTGGGTGAGTCCGTGCGAGCCGATCTCGACGCCCTCGGCGGCGGCGTGCCGGATGCCGTCGGCGGTCAGCAGCGGCTTGCGCGGGCCCAGCGGGTCCCAGGCGTTGACCCCGCCGAGCCGTCCCGGCAGGACGAAGAGGGTGGCTCCGCAGCCCCAGCGGCGCAGGCACGGCAGGGCCTGCTCGACGAAGTCGGCGTACCCGTCGTCGAAGGTCAGCCCCACCAGGTCCCGGCCCCCGCCGCGGGCCCGCGCGGCCAGCAGCTCGGTCATGGACACACCGCGCAGCCCGCGCCGCCGCAGCCAGCCGAGCTGCGCGTCCAGCCGGTCGGGCGTGACCGTGACGCGGTACGGGTCGTCCATGGCGTCGCCGACGGAGTGGTACATCGCCACCCAGGGCACCGAGCCGGGGCGCGGACGGGCGCCGGTGCGGGTGTCAACGGGATCTACGGAAGCCGAAGCGGCCATGCGGAATCCTTCGTGTGACGGAGCGGAGGGTGCGGAAGGAGCGGAGGAAGCGGAGGGGCCGTGCGGAGCGGACGGACCGGAGGGCGGGGCGGACGCCCTGGACGCCCAGCGCCAGGCCGAGCAGGGCGAAGACACCGCCGACGGTCACGACGCCCGCGGTGAGCGCGAGGGCCGAACCGACGCCCGGGGAGAGACCGGAGGACGCGGCGAGGGCGGTGACCGCGTCCGCGGCCCATCCGCCCGCGCCGGTCGCCACGGCCGCCGCCAGCACCGGCCTGCCCAGGTCGCCCAGGACCCGCCGGACCCGGACCGGGACGCTGCGCGGGCCCATCCCGGCGAGCAGCAGGGCCCCGGTGACGGTGATGCCGGCGGCGTTGGCGGCGGCGATGCCGGTCACGCCCCACGGGCCGACGGCCCAGGCGCCGACACCGGCGGTGGCGGCGATGCCGACGGCCATCGCGCCGAGCGGGTACCAGGAGGCGCGGCCCGCCGAGAAGTAGGACCGGGCCAGCGCGCCCACCACGGTCTGCCCGAGCAGCCCGAGGGCGTACACGCGCATGACGTCCGCGGTCGCCGCCGTGTCGGCCGCGGTGAAGGCGCCGCGCTGGAAGAGCAGTTCGATGATCTGCGGTGCGCAGGCCACGACCGTGGCGGCGCCCAGCAGCACCAGGCAGGCCGCCAGCGCCACGTCCCGCTCGACCCGCTCGCGGGCCCGTTCGGTGTCGCCGTCGGCCATGGCGCGGGCCACCACCGGGAAGGTGACCGTGCACAGCATCAGCGACAGCGTCATCGGGATCTGCGCCACCTTCTGCGCGTAGTTCAGGTGCGAGATGGCCCCGGCGGGGAGCCCGGAGGCGAGGAAGCGCTCGATGAGGATCTGCGACTGCCGGCACACCGCGAAGAGCAGCACGGTGGTGAACAGGGCGAGGGCGAGCGGACGGGCCGGGTCCGCGGCGTCCGGGAGCCGCTCGCCTGTGTCCCGGTGCCGCAACTGCCGCAGCAGCGACGGCACCTGGGCCGCCACCATCAGCAGACCGCCCGCCGCGACCCCCACCGCCGCCGACCGCACCCCCCAGCGCCCGCCGAGCACGAACATCGCCGTGATGATGCCGGTGTTGTACGCGACGTAGATCGCCGCCGGCGCCAGGAACCGGCGGTGCGCCCGCAGCGCCGCGCTGCAGTACCCGGCGAGCCCGAAGCTGACGACGCAGGTGGCGGTAAGCCGGGTGCAGTCCACGGCGAGGGCGTGGTCGGCCAGGCCCGGCGCGAGGGCCCGGACCAGCGCGGGGGCGCAGACGACGACCAGCGCGCCGACCGCGACGAAGGCCGGCAGCAGCCGGGGCAGGGTGGCGCCGACCAGTTCACGGACCGGGTCGCCGGGGGCGCCCCGCGCGCGGCGGGCCAGGGCCAGGCTGAACATCGGGACCAGCGCGAAGGCCAGCCCGTCCTCGATCAGCAGCGTCGCCGCGAACTCCGGCACCGTCCACGCCACCAGGAAGGCGTCCGTCTCGCTGCCCGCCCCGAACAGCCGGGCCAGCGCCTGGTCCCGGGCCAGCCCGAGCACCGACCCGGCCACCGACAGCACGGCGGTGAGCAGCGCGGCCCGGGCGAGGAAGCCGCCGGAGGACCGGGTCTCGGCCGCCGCGGCGTCCGGGTCCGGCGGGGCGGTCCGGGCCGGCGGGACCGACGTCCCGTCCGCCGCGCGCGGCCGGGTCGTCCTCACCGCGCCGCCACCCGCTCACCCGTCCCGGACCCGAGCGCCCACCAGGCCGCCAGGCCGAAGCACACCGCCGTCAGCACCGTCGAGGGCCCGCCGATGTCGGCGTACGCGAAGTCGGTCAACTGCCACACCAGGAGCCCGCAGGCGACGAGCCCGCAGTCCTGCCCGCCCGTCCCGGCCCGCCGCAGGGCACGCAGCCTCCGCAGCCCCAGGACGAGCAGCGCCAGCCAGCTCCCGGCGAGCGCGAGCAGCCCGAGCAGGCCCTGTTCGGCCAGCACCAGCAGGTACATGTTGTGCGGGGACAGCAGCGGCTGCCGGTGGTACCCGGTACCGGCGCCGTCGGTCTCGCTGCCCGAGGACAGGGCCAGGGAGGCGTGCGAGTCGCGGTGTTCGGGGAACCCCTTCAGCCCCACGCCGGTCAGCGGCCGTTCGCGCCACATCCCGGCCGCCGCCGCCCACATCGTGTAGCGGTCGGTCACCGACTGGTCGGGCGCTTCGGTGACCTGCGTGATGCTGCCGACCCGCTCCTGGAGCATCGCCGTACCCACACCCAGCCCGCCCACCAGCACCACGCCCGCCGCGACCGCCGCCGCGCCCACCGCCAGCGCCCGGCGCGCCCCGGCCAGCAGGAGCTGCGCCGCGCAGGTCACCGCCGTCGCGATCCACGCGCCCCGGCTGAACGACAGGGCGAGCGGCAGCAGCAGGGCGAGCGCGCACCCGGCGGCGAGGAGCCGGTGCCGCACCGGCGTACGCCCCAGCGCCAGACCGACCGCGCAGACCAGACCCAGGGAGACCACGGTCGCCATCCCCATCACGTCCTGCGCCCCGAAGGTGCCCACCGCCCGGATCCGCTCGCCCTGGTAGGAGGCGCCGGTGCCGGTCACGTACTGGTGCACGCCGACCGCCCCCTGCCACACCGCGAGCCCCACCATCGACCAGGCGAGCAGCCGTACGTCGTCCCGGTTCCGCAGGAGCAGCAGTACGGCGGCGGGGACGAGGACGAAGACCTGGAGGTACCGGCCCAGCCCTTCGAGTCCCGCCCCCGGCGAGACGGCGCCCACGGCGGCGACGGCCAGCCCCAGCACCGGCAGGCCCAGCACCACGGCCGCTCTGCGGGTCAGGGGGCGCCGCCGGTCCCGTACCAGCCGCAGCGCGCAGTACAGCACCGCCAGCGCGGAGACCGCGTCGGCCGGATGCGCGCCGCCTGCGCCGTCCCCGTCCGGCGCGACCGGCAGGGCGAGCAGCGCGACGACCGCGACCACGGCCAGTACGGGCGGCAGCCGCCGTACGCGCGCCGCCGGCCACAGGGGAAGGGCGTGGGCCACCTCGGTCAGCTCCCCGTGGGGCGCACGAGCGCGGCGGCGGTGCGCAGCAGGATGCAGACGTCCTGCCACAGCGACCAGTCGTCGATGTAGGCGTTGTCGAAGCGGGCCCGGTCCTCGATGGAGGTGTCGCCGCGCAGCCCGCTGATCTGGGCCAGGCCGGTGATGCCTGCGGGCACCCGGTGCCGGGCCGCGTAGCCGGGGTAGGTCTGGCTGAACTGGGTCACGAAGAAGGGCCGTTCGGGGCGGGGGCCGACCAGGCTCATGTCGCCCCGGAAGACGTTCCACAACTGGAGCAGCTCGTCCAGCGAGGTGCGCCGCAGGAAGCGGCAGAACCACGGCATCCGGTGCTCGTCCGCCACGCTCCACCGGGTCGCCGACTCGTGCTCGTCGGCCGGGCGGTGGGTGCGGAACTTCAGCAGTGTGAACGGCCTGCCGTCCTGGCCGATGCGCTCCTGCCGGAACAGCACGCCGGGCCCGCCGACCATCCGCAGCACCGTCGCGCAGGTCAGCAGCACGGGGCTGAGCAGGAGCAGGAGCAGCCCGGACACGGTCACGTCCAGCACCCGCTTGCCGGCGCCGGCCGGCCGCGGGGCGCCCGGTTCCAGGCGGCGGCGGGAGAACCCGGCGAGCCGTTCCCGGCCGTCCCGCGCGGGGAGGTCCGCGTCCAGCTCCCACACCACGCAGCCGGACTCCGCCAGCGCCCGCAGCAGCGGTTCCTGCCGGGTGTGTACGGAGGGGTGGACGGTCAGGATGTCGCGCACCCCGTTCTGCACGACCGCCCGCCGCACCTCCTCGCCGGTGGACAGCACGGGCAGGCCGTTGGTGCCGTCGGGTTCGTCGGTGACGACGCCGACGGGACGGACCCCGCAGCGGGGGTGGCGCAGCAGCGCCGAGGCCACCCGCTGCGCGGTCGCGGCGGGACCGACGACGAGGGCCGCGTGCGGCCGGTTCGCCAGCGCCGTACGGTGCCGCCGGTGCACGGCGCCCCGTCCGGCGCAGCCCGTGGCCGCGTGCAGCAGGAAGCCGAGGAGCAGAGTGGGCGCGGAGAGCGCCTGCGGCGGGGCGTACGCCGCGACGAGCGCCGCCACCGCCAGCCAGACCACCGCGATCCGCCCGCACAGGGCGGGCAGGTCGTCCAGCACGCCCGCGGGCCGCCGGGCGGGGCCCGGGCGCGGGCGCAGCAGCAGCGAGGCGCCGATCAGCAGCGCCGCGAGCAGCGGTTGGTGCGGGGTGCCGGTGAGGGCCAGCGAGCCCGGCAGCGCCGCCGTGCCGTCCGCGACGAGCAGCGGCAGCGGTGAGTCCGGCCGCGGTGCGGTGCGTCCGGCGGGCAGCCGGAAGCCGGCGGGGCGGGTACGCGGCGGCAGGACCGCGACGGGGGACGGGCCGAGGTCGCGCGCCTGGCCGGCGGGGGTGGGGACGGTGCTTTCCGCGGTCACGGGTGGGTGGACTCCCTGTACTCGATGGGCACGACGGCCGGCCGGCCCATGGCTGCGGGCCGGTCGCCGGGGAGGAGACGGGGTGCGTCGGGCGGCCCGCCGCGCGGGAGGGACGGGCCCGCGGTGGCCGACCCGTCGTCGCCATCGCCGAGGCGCGCCCGGGTCGTTCGTCCGCTGTTCTGGGGGGTGTGCGGGTCTGCGTGTGCCGGGGCGCGGCTGTCGGCGTGGTGTGCCTGGGTTGTTCGTCCGCCGTTCTGGGGGGCGTAGGGGTCCGGGGTGGCCGGGGCGCAGCCGTCGACGAGGCGGGCCCGGGTCGTTCGTCCGCTGTTCTGGGGGGCGTGCGGGTCTGCGTGTGCCGGGCCGTGGCCGTCGGCGAGGTGGGCCCCGGTCGTTCGTACGCCGGCCAAGAGGGCGCCGTACAGCGTCGCGACCGCCGCGGCCGTGTGCCGTACGTCGTGTGCGGACCGCACGTGGGCGTGTCCCCGGCGGCCGAGCGACGCGCGCAGCGGCGCGTCGAGCAGCAGGGCGGCGACCGCGCCGGCCAGCGTCGCGGGCTCCTCGGGCGGCACCAGGCAGTGCGGCTCCAGAGCGGGCGGCAGGCCCTCGCGGGCCCCGTCCACGTCCGTCACCACCACGGGCCGCCCGCAGGCCATCGCCTCCAGCGGGGCCAGCGCCATGCCCTCCCAGCGCGACGGCAGGACGACCAGGTCGGCGGCCCGGTACCAGGCGGCGACGTCGTCCACACCGCCCGCGAAGACCACCGAGGCCCGGGCACCGTCCAGGAAGCCGTACGCCGATGCCCGCGCGGTGAGCGGGCCGCGGTCCGGGCCGTCGCCGACCAGGACCAGCCGGGCGTCCGGCACCCGCGCGAGGACCGAACGCCACGCGGCCAGCAGGACGTCCTGGCCCTTCTGCCGGCACAGCCGCCCCACGCAGACCACCAACGGGGCGTACGGGCCGATGCCGTGCCGGAGCCGCACGCCGTCGGCATCGGTCGGGTCCACGGGCGTCCCGGCCGCGGGGAAGCGGTCGGTGTCGATGCCGTTGGGGATCACCGTCCAGCGTCCGCGGACCCCGGCCCGTACCCCGCGCCACCGCTCCGCCTCGCTGACGCACACCGTCCGTGCCGCCCACCGCGAGCCCCACCGCTCCCAGCGGAGCGCGAGCGCCCCGGCGGGACCGCCGACCGCCTCGAACGACCAGGCGTGCGGCTGGAAAACGGTCGGGATCCGCCCCCGCACCGCGAGCCGCGCCGCGAGACCGGCCTTCGCGCTGTGCGCGTGCACCAGGTCCGGGCGCACGGCCCCGGTCACCCGGGCCAGCCGGCGCACCTCCGGCACGAGTGCCGGGCCCGGCGCGCGGGTGGCCGGCCAGTGGTGTACGTCGGCGCCCAGGGCCCGGAGGCGGTCCGCGAGGCTCCCGTCGGGGCAGGCGACCGCGACACTCAGCCCGGCGGCGAGCTGAGCCCGCGTCAGGTCGGTCACGACCCGGGCGACCCCGCCGTCCACCGGTTGGGTGACATGCAGAACCCGTGGCCGGGAGCCGGTCGGTGGCAGGTGCATGCGCGTTTCCTCGTTCACGGAGAATGCTCGGGACGTGCGGGAACGCGTCTGACGGCGGAGCGTCGGCCGCCACGCGGCGTCCGCCGGCGTACGCCGCGTCCCGCTGCCAAACGAGCCGGAAACCGGCCGGCCACCGCCGCGTCCGGAGTTCTCGGAGCGTGCCTTCGGCCGATGTCTCGCGGTGGTGCGACAGGGAGGCGTCGATGGAGTGGGGAACGGAGTGGGACTCTAGCCGCTATCCGTACTAATACGGTGAAACCAGGTAAGTGTGTTGGATTTGTGAATGCCGCTCTTTCGGGAGACCACCCCTTTGGCGGCACAACTCACGTGGGTGTCACGCGTTGACACTGCGCCGGGCAGCCGCCCGGATGTGTGTGACAACCTCAAGGAGCACTTCTCCATGTCGCGTATTGCGAAGGGCCTGGCCCTGACCTCCGTCGCCGCCGCCGCGGTGGCGGGCACCGCCGGTGTCGCCGCTGCCGACAGCGGCGCGAAGGCCGCCGCCGCCCACTCCCCGGGCGTCCTGTCCGGCAACGTGGTGCAGGTCCCGGTCCACATCCCGGTCAACGTCTGCGGCAACACCGTCGACTTCATCGGCCTGCTGAACCCGGCGTTCGGCAACGAGTGCGAGAACGACTGACGTCGGCTCGCGCCTTTCCTTACCGGCCGTCCGTACCGCGGTTCCTCCGCGAGCGGGCGGCCGGTTCGCGTTGCCGCGCGGACGGCGGCACGCTGCCCCGAATGGGGGGTGCGGGCGCCGACACGGCGTACGGACCTTGACAGGGCGTCTCACCAGCTAAGACGCCGACGGGCGAAAAGCGGGGCGGGTGCGTGCGGTCACCGCTCGGTTGCAGAGCGCCACGGGCGCTTCCACGGTGGGCACAAGATCCGACGCACCACCGAAAGGAACCCCCATGCGTCTGCCCGCACGACGAATCGCCACCACCGCTCTCTGCGCCGGCCTGCTGATCGGCCTCTCGGGGCCGGCGGTGATGGCGGCCGATGGCGAATCGGCCCGGGAACGCACCCACGCGGTGTCCCACGCACCCCTGCCCGACGTGGCGGAACTGCAGAGCCAGGTCATCGGCCTGGCCGGCCTGGGCGGAGTGCTCACGCCCGTCACCGACATGGTCAACGCCATCCTCAAGGCCGACAACGGCCAGCTCCCCGCCGCCGACGCCGACCAGTTCGCCGCCGCCGTCAAGGACGCGCTCGCCAAGGCCGAGGCGGCCGACCTGGACGCCGACGACGCGGACTCCGACGACACGGTGAACCTGCCCGGCACGACCACCCCGGCCCAGCCGCCGGCCGTGACCGCGCCGCAGGCCGAGAACCCGGTCACGCTCCCGGCGCCCATCGTGGCGGAGGACCAGACCGCGGCGGCGTCCGACTTGACGGCCACCGCCTACGCCGACCTCCAGAAGCGGATCGACGCGCTGGTCAAGGCCGCCACGGCCGGCAACGCCGAGCAGGTGAGCCCGGCCGTCCAGGAGGTGATGACCGGCGTCGTCAACGTCGTCGCCGCCACGCTCGTCGACAGCGGCCTGCCCGCCGCGGACCTGGCCGGTCTGCCCGCGCTCCCGGCGGCTCCGGAGGCCACCACGCCGGAAGCCGCGGTACCGGCGAGCCCGCTGCCGGCGAACCCCTCCTGACGCCCCGCGCGTCCCCGGGCCGTCGCGGCACCCCCCTTGCGGGGGGGGGGGGCGGCCCCTTCTGTTTTTACGCCGTTGAGGGCGTACGTGTTTGGAGGGTGCGGAGTTCTCATATGTCATACGGACGGGTGAG